>NZ_CP114285.2:904545-1206061 GCF_027111255.2 Flavobacterium flavigenum
GAAACGTTATCTAAAACCTGTTTTTATCCTGATTCCGTTATTGCTTTTTATTCCGATTTATTATGTCGCTTTTCCCAATAAAAGTCCTGAATATATGGTTGCACATTCTGAGCCATACAAAAAACTGGGATTGCTTCGTTGGGAAGACGGAAAAGATCATCATTTGCCACAGGATTTTGCTGATATGCTTGGGTGGAAAGAATTGGCTGAAAAAACAGATTCTTTATATGCTTTGCTTCCAAATCAGAAAGAAACAATTATCCTTTGCGATAATTACGGACAGGCCGGAGCAATTAATTATTATACTAAAAAAGGAATCAAAGCGGTTTCTTTTAATGCTGATTATCTGAATTGGTTTGATCTTAGCATTAAATATAAAAACCTGATTCGCGTTAAGGATTTTGAAGAAAGCGACAAAGAAATGAAAGAAACGAGTCCGTATTTTGAATCAGTTACTATTGGCGGCCGGGTCACCAATCAATATGCCAGAGGATATGGTGCTACGATTTTTGTTTTCAGGAATGCAAAAGTTGATATCAACAAAAAATTAGAACAGGAAATCAAAGAAGAAAAAAACGATATCATAAATGATTAATTTTAAGGACATATCTTATTTACAAACCGGAAATCCTAAACAGCAAGCCGCATTTACTCTTTTAACCCATCATAAAATTTTGGAAAATCTTGCTGAATTTGATCCTGTTTTGGTTGGCACAATTCCCATAAATATTGATATTGAAAACAGCGATCTGGATATTCTCTGCCATTGGAAAAACAAAGCTGATTTTATCAAAAAGACAAAACAACTGTTCGGAAAAGAAAATCATTTTTCCATTCGGGAAGATAGTATTGATAACCCGAAATCTGTTATTGTTAACTTCATCATAAGTGGCTTTGAAATAGAAATCTTTGGTCAAAATATACCAACAGAACTTCAAAACGGCTACAGACACATGGTAATTGAACACCAAATTCTTAATTCAAAAGACGAAAACTTTCGATTGGAGATCATCAGACTAAAAGAAAAAGGCTTAAAAACCGAGCCTGCTTTTGGTTTGCTATTAGGCTTAAAAGGAAATATTTATGAAGCATTACTAGATTATAAAATCTGAGAAAAACATCTTTTTTTAAAATTTTAAAAAATAAAATCCTAAAATAAGTTGCATAACCGTATTTAGTATGTATCTTTGCACCCGAAACATCGCGGGATAGAGCAGTAGGCAGCTCGTCGGGCTCATAACCCGAAGGTCACAGGTTCGAGTCCTGTTCCCGCTACAAGACCGGACAAATGAGATATTGATTCATTTGTTCGGTTTTTTTTAATCAAATAACACCTTATTAATCAACAAGATAGACCTTGCAATAACATTAACTCGCGGGGTTCGATATGTAGTTCCATCAAAAACCAGTTTTTCAGGATATATCGAACTTATAACTTTCCGCTTAAGCTCTATGTCACCCTCTTTATAAACTCTTGATAGCTTGCTAACCATAACAATTGCTCCCTCAAGACTTTTCTTAATGTCAAGATTTTTGTGTTCCGACATAAAAGCTGATAGTTCCTCTTCTAAAGTTTCAATGCTTTTTTTACATTCCTCTTTGATCTCCTTGTAATCATCTGAATCTATTTTTTCGGAAAAAAGTAAATCTCTTGCCTTTGAAACCTTTGCATTATACCTGTCAATTTCCAACTTGATGGCTTCATGGAAAAACCGGTCAATTTGACCACCTAATTCCGGAGTAAATTGACCACCCGTTCCGGAGCAAACTGACCACCTAATTCCGGAGCAAATTGACCACCAAGTTTTGTGGTGAATTAAGTATTAAAAACTATTGATTTTTTCATGTTGTTAGAACCATACATTCGTTAAAAATTTACGGATTATGGCAAACAAAATAACAGACATGAGTAAAATTAGAAAAGTAATTAAATTCTATTGTAATGGAAAGAGTAAGTTATTTATAAGTAGCTACTTATCCCTTTCAAGAAATACGGTAAAGAAATATATTTCTTTATTTGAAGTTCTCGAATTAAGCTTTGAATTAATCGACCAAAAAACCGATGCAGAGCTGGAACTTTTATTCTCCCAGACTAGTGTAGAGGCCATTAGCCCGAGATTACAGACACTTTATGATTTTTTTCCTAAAATGGAACGTGAACTAAAAAAAGTTGGCGTTACCGTACAGCATATGTGGGAACAATATATTGCTGTAAATCCTGATGGTTATCGAACTTCACAATTTCATTATCATTACAATATATGGGGCAAACGAGTTAATCCGGTCATGCATATGAACCATAAGGCTGGTGATAAAATGTATGTTGATTATGCCGGAAAGACACTCTCAATTATTGATATAGATACTGGAGAAGTCAAAGAAGTACAATTTTTTGTAGCAATATTGGGCGCTAGCCAATACACGTATGCTGAAGCTTCCATGAGCCAGCAAAAGGAATACTTTGTTGACTCGGTAGAAAATGCCATGCGCTTTTTTGAAGGCACTCCTGTCGCCATTGTTCCAGATAATTTAAAATCTGCCGTAATAAAAAGCAGTCGTTTTGAACCGACAATCAATGAAACCCTGGCTGATTTAGCAGAACATTACGAAACCACAATTTTACCTGCCAGAGCTTACAGACCCAGAGACAAATCATTAGTTGAAGGAGCTGTTAAGATATTATATCGAAGGATTTATGTAACCATAAAAGAAACTAAGTTCTTTTCTCTGGAAGAATTAAACCAGCAGATCTGGGATTTACTTGACTCTCACAATAACAGAAAACTAACAGGACGCCCTTATTCCCGTTTTGAATTATTTTTAGAAGACGAGAAAGAAAAACTGCGTCCACTCCCACAAGATCGTTTTGAAATTAAATACCAGTCTTTTGCAACAGTAATGCAAAACGGTCATGTTCAATTAAGCCAGGACAAAAACTATTACAGCGTTCCGTATCAATATGTAAAGAAGAAAGCCAAGCTGTTATATACCAAATCAACGGTAGAGATTTATTATAAATACAATCGAATAGCTGTACATCCAAGAAACTACAAACCTTATGTCTATACAACAACTCCTGAGCATTTAGCCAGTACACATCAATTTGTAGCCCAATGGAGTGCTGCCCGCTTCATTGAATGGGCTAATAATATTGATGAGTCAGTAGGAGAATATATAATGCAGATAATCGAAAGCAGAAATCATCCAGAACAGGCTTATAAAAGCTGTTTAGGAATACTGAATTTTGAAAAAAAGGTAGGCAGACAGCGATTAATAAATGCCTGCAGGCGGGCACTTGATTTTAAAATTTACAATTTTAAGACCATACAAAACATTTTAGAAAACAACTTGGATCATATTGATTTTGATCAAGAACCTGAGCAGGAACTTCCCGATCACAGTAACATAAGAGGAAAACACTATTATAACTAAATTAAATCTTGAAAAAATGAATGAATCCACAGTAACCAAAATGAAACAAATGAAGCTTTATGGCATGTTTAATGCTTTTAAAACAGCCATTGAAAGCGGGAAAACAGATCATTATACCCTTGACCAGTTTGTATCGATGATTATTGATGCAGAATGGGATGAAAGGTACAATCGTCGTATTGAACGAAGTATCACTAATGCCAAATTCCATTACAAATCAAATATTGAAAGTATCAATTTTGATGTATCACGTAACCTGGACCGAAACATGGTACTGCGTCTGGCAGAATGCGAATTTATAGAGAAAAACGAAAACATTTTAATCACTGGAAGCACCGGTGTCGGTAAAAGTTATTTAGGTACTGCATTAGGTTATCAAGCCTGTATACAGGGTTTTAAGGTAAGTTATTTTAATACCTCAAAATTGTTCGCTAGACTAAAAATGGCTAAAGCAGATGGTACTTATCTACGGGAACTTACCAAAATACAAAGACAGGATGTTATAATACTTGATGATTTTGGACTCCAGGCACTTGACAGCCATAACCGAATTACTCTTTTAGAGATCATAGAGGACAGGCATAATAACGGCTCTATAATCGTGACATCACAAATACCAGTTCAAGGCTGGTATGATATAATTGGAGAAAAAACGATAGCCGATGCAATATTAGACAGACTTATACACCAATCTCATAGGCTTGAATTACATGGAGAATCCATGAGAAAGAAAAGAGGAATAAACAAAGAGTGATATTTTATTATATTTGAATACTAATTAACAGATGAAAAAATATAGTTTTTAATCAAAACGGAGGTGCTCACTTTGCACCGGAATTAGGTGGTCATTTTGAACTGGAATCAGGTGCTCACTTTAAAACGGAATGGGGTGATCAATATAACCGGAATTTGCAGTAAATCCTGTAATCTTATGATATGCATCATTACACCAAAATATTTTTGCATCAGCATCAGTAAAAACTATGGCATTTTTGTTATCGCTTGCAACTAATGAAAGCCGGTTTAGTTCCTCACGATCCTTATTAAGCTCTTCTCTTTGACGGTTATTAATTTGAAGTAATTCATTAAGTTCCTGATTCTTTACTTCCTGATTTTTGAGTATCTGCAGTAAATCAAGCTGTGGGTCATAATTAGCGAAGTCAGACAGGGCCAAATTATTTTTTTTTACCTCTTCTACTGACGTTAACCAAGGTGAACCAACAAATAAAAAACAATTATCTACAGTAATAAACTGCCCTCTAATTATAGATCTGTTACCTACTATACATTCTAAAATCACTAGTTGATTTACGTTTTCAGCTATTGTTTGTGCATCTATCCTTTCCATAAAAGGCCTTTTAGATGCGAAATAATCGGAAACTTTGGTTTGTTGTTGTATTGAAGGCAAAACCTTTTTCAAACTTTCTCCATAAGAATAAATACTCATTTGCTGATCAAACAAAATGTAAAAAGGGAAGACTTCATTCAAGCTCTCAGGAGTAAAATTAATTGAATCCATACATATTACCAGCTTATTTTAAACACATCCTCAAATTTGTTTAACTCCCTGGATACAACATGCTCAATTAATACACTGTTTTCAAATACTTTTACTAGTCCGTTAAGATACCCTTGTATATACTCTTTCATTCCGGGCGTACTTGTGTAATAATGCAACATTAAAATAGTATCATTTACAACAGTTACTTTAAATTCAGGAGGAGTTAGTCTTGGGTATATCAACAACATCCGGTTATGAAAGCTAGGTAAATTTAGTAAATAATCTTTAAAATCACTGTCCCTAGACTGCATAATTAACAGATATTTCTCACGAGTTATCTTTACTACGTACTCGCCTAATTGAAAAAGGATTTTATCGATAGTTAAATTAGTCCTTTTTGATAATTGTTTTGCTATTTCAAAAGTAATAGCATCATTATAAGGCTGATCTATGGTTTTAGTATTCATAGAGACTAAACTTTTAGAAATAGTATTATTCCATGTTTCTACATCAAAAGTATCTATGACGTATTGCTCAAAAGCCTTATAAATTATACCGTACATTACGCTATTTTATTGAGAAATTAACTCATTTATACTCCAGTATTCAATCATTTTTTTTATTTTATCAACATATTCCTCATATTTCAGTGGTTTAAGCATGTATCCGGCTATACCTATTCTGTAAAACTCCAGAACATCTTTATGATTATTAGAAGTAGTCAATACAATAGCAGGTATGTATTTTAAAACATCATCCGCTTTGAGAATACCTAAAAATTCAATACCGTTTATTTTGGGCATATTGAGATCCAATACAATTATATCCGGAATAATTACTTTGTCTTTCAGTATCGTAAGCGCTTCTTCGCCGTTATTCGCTTCTATTATCTTATGAACCTGCTCCAAGTTTGCTAAAACTCTATTAAATTTCATAATTTCAATAGCATCGTCTTCTATTAATAATATATTTAATGATTTTGACATGTAGTTTCTATATAAATATTAGTAATCAAATTTAATTATAATGTGGCTTATTTTTATATAAATTCGGTCAGCTGTATAAAACTGTAGTTGAATGGTATCTATTTGCCGTTAAACTGAAATAAAGAAAATAAATCATTTATCTTAAATTGATGCCTTTTTGGAAACATATAGAATATATAAATCGTACTAAAACAAGCAGTTATATCATGCTTTTTATGAGCATTGCAAATAAGGGATTTTTATCTCCCAATTTAACAGAAAAAGTAAAAAATCAAGAGCTTATATACCTGTTAACGATTCTCAATGTCTATTCGTCTACAAAAACGAACTAACTATCTAATAATTAAGATGAAAAAGTAAAAAGCATCCGAGATTTGTAATGTAATAATTGCATTGTCCCCCAACAAATTATTATCCAAAAACAATTTAGTTAAGTAAAGCTCCTCGCCACAAGGAGCTTTTTTTATTGTTTTGCAAATGAAATCCTCTACTCGATTTTAACAGAAACAAGATCACTTACAAACACTCAATTATGCTTGTCAACGATTTTCAAATACCATTGGTCTACACTAAAAAGCTAATCATCTAATAGTTAAGATGAAAAAGTAAAAAGCAACCGACATTTGTAATGTAATAATTGCATAGTCCCCCAACAAAAATTATTATCCAAAAACAATTTTAGTTAAGTAAAAGCTCCTCGCCACAAGGAGCTTTTATCATTCCATTTTCAAAAAAAATTGGTTCAAAATCAGCAAAATAATTGAGTTATGTAAGATTCTAAATGTTGCAGTTGAAGACTAACAATTTTTAGATTTATTAGAAAAGTGGAATAAATCATGGTCAGCTTTTTTTAAATACCTATAATAGACTTTCCACAACTTGTTGTAGTCAGAAAGAATTTAGAGGATTCTAAAAAATACACGCAGTCAAATAATAAAATTTGTTTAACAGTTAATAATTAATTCAAATGAAAAATTCAAATTTAAAAATATTAATAGCGGAAGACGACGTATTATTAACAAAAATCCTGAAATATATTTTAGAAAAAGAAGGATATCAGGTAAAATGCTGCTCAAATGGTCTAAATGCCATAAAGAAAATTTCGGAATTTTTACCAGACTTGATAATTACAGATATCATTCTGCCCTTACGTTCAGGATTAGAAATTATTTCGTATTCAAAAGAAAATTTTGAACATATACCAATGATTGTACTTTCTTGTTTAGGTCAAGAAGAAGCAACCGTTTTAAAAGCTTTTAACTTAGGAGTAGATGATTTTGTATCTAAGCCATTTAAGCCAAATTTATTATTACTACGATTAGAACGTTTAATTTCCAAATCAAAACAAGTAATGATTGCATAGGCTATATTCATCGCGACTAGAGATGTAAAGATTTTAGTAAAAAATTTGAGTCAAACTTTTATCTTGTTTACTGTTGCAATAACTTAAAACTATAAAATTTTTAAAAACTTGAATATGGCAACAAAAATTTAGTAATTTCATACTATGAAATAATTTTACTGATACAGAAAACTAATTTTCAACACATTAAAGTAAAACCTCTTGTATGCATAAACCTGAAATCCCTGTCAATGAAAATCTCCGTTCAAAATCCTTAAAGGAGTATAATATACTTGATACACTCGAAGAAGAAGAGTATGATGCCCTGACGAAAATAGCAGCTCAAATTTGTGGCACTCCCATCGCATTAGTAAGTTTAATAGATGACAACCGACAATGGTTTAAATCACACTATGGCTTAGATGCAACTCAAACACCAAGGGATTTTTCTTTTTGTGCACATGCCATAAATTCACCAAATGAATTATTTATTATTCCGGATGCCACTAAAGACGAAAGGTTTTTTGATAATCCATTAACAACTAATGATCCTAATGTAATATTTTATGCTGGAGCCCCTTTAAATACGAAGGACGGTTATGCCTTAGGAACCCTTTGTGTCATTGATACAAAACCTAGAGAAGATCTTACAGAAGGCCAAAAAGAAGCCTTAAGAGCACTGGGAAATCAAGTAATATCACAACTTGAAATTCGAAAAAAGAATAGATTTCTAGAAGAGTTAAACAATGAAATCAGTAGAAAAAACACTCAGTTAAGTCAATTTGCCCATCGTCTTACGCATGATTTAAAAGTTCCGATTAGTGGGATAAACTCACTAATAACTTTTATAAAAGAAGATTACAAAACGCTCATTACAAATACTGAACTTGAAGAATGGATTGATTTGATCTATTCCAGAAATGAATATATGGACTTTTTAATTAATGGAATTTTAGAATATACTAAAGTTACTAATGATGAAATTTATTTTGAAGATTTTAATGTAAAAGATGTAGTTCAATATATACTGAGCAACGGTATCCTACATACACCAACTCATATTAATTACATTAATTGTGATGTCATTATAAAACATTCTAAAATAGGTTTTGTGCAAATTATTCAAAATCTCCTATCTAATACAATAAAACATACGGATAAAAAAGAATGCTGTGTTTGGCTGACATTCACAGAAAACGAATCCAACTATTCTTTTAGATTTGAAGACAATGGACCTGGTATACCACAAGAATATTGGGAAAAGGTTTTTGAATTGTTTGAAACTGTAAATTCAAAATTTACTAAGAATTCAGGTATTGGTTTAGCAACAGTCAGAGCAATATTAGACAGGACAGAGGGCAGTATTTTTTTACAAAAAAGAGAAAATAATCAAGAAGGCGTTTGTTTTTGTTTTGTTTTGCCAAAACAACGTAAGATTTAATTTAAATACTGTTTTTAGTACCTCACTTATCTGATATCCATCAAAATGTGCTCAAGAACTTAATAACTAAAATTAAGATTTTTTTACTTAACACCTTGATAGATTTTGCATTTTCGGGATTTATTAACTCTAAACTGATAAGTAGAATAAAAAAATCATTTTTTGTTTAGATTCACGATTTAGGTAGTTAACAATTTGAATCTTACTGCAATTTTATAGATTCACACAGGTAGACTTCTTTTCTAAGCCCACTACTTGAAAATCGATGATTGCGCTTGTTAAAAACCAACTGAATTTCCATATTTTCACAATACTTTCGGCCTGTAAAATTCACGTTTCGATATTCGTCTCCCAAAATCCGAACATCAATTGGTAGTGACTGGAGAATATCTTCGAGGTCCATTTCAGTTGTATATGGGATTATTTCGTCAACAAATTTGCAAGCCTTTAATTGAATATAACGTTCTACAACTGTCTGAGTAGGTTTGTTTTTTTCTGGTCGGTCTATCGTGGGATCAGTCTGTAATCCAACAATCAAGTAATCACAATGCATTTTTGCTTCTTCAAGCATACGAACATGCCCTGCATGCAATAAGTCGAATGAACTAAATGTAATTCCTATTTTTTTCTTTGCTGGCTTCATATTAAATTTTATTAATTATTATAAAAAATATACTATTATATTTTCACAAACTTCTTTTTGCATTAATTCTGATACAAATGTATTTCTAATGCATATATACAAGTACATTTTTAGATAAATAGAATTAGTATGTCGACCAATGGTAATTTACTATGGATATATTAAAATCACAGAATTAAATAAGAGAATCTCTATCATTAAAAAAATTAGTATATTTACTACAACACATTTGACTTAACTATTCAATAGTCAGAGACCTATATAAAAAAATCTGTTTTTTATAATTAGGTAGTTAAATAAACAAATTGATTATCTTTATTTGTGATGCTTATGGAACAGCCAAATCTTAACTACGTGAATAATCTGTCTGGGAATGATATGGCTTTTAAGCAATTAATCATTATTACCCTAAAAAAAGAACTACCGCTCGAAATAAAAGAATACCAAAATAAAATTCAGAATAATAATTTTACAGCTACAGCAGAAATTATTCATAAGATAAAACATAAAATCATTATTCTTGGAATGGAAAAAAGTTATTATCTTGCTGAAGAGTTCGAAATTAACTTAAAAAAAACACAAGCTTTCAAAAACGAAATAAAAGTAGGTTTTGATGAAGTACTTAATAAAATGCAAGATTTTGTTAATTCACTATAAATCTAACTAGATGAATTGTATTTTAATAGATGATGAAGCGTTGGCTAGGGCAATTATTGGTCAGATGATTGCAAACCATCCTGCTTTAAATTTTTTAGAGGAATTTCAAAATGCAATGGAAGCTTTAAAGTTTCTTAATCAAAGTACTATTCCGGTAGATATTATTTTTTTAGATATACATATGCCCGGCTTTACAGGCTTTGATTTTATTCAAACCATTAAAAATCCTCCTTTAGTTATTCTAATAACATCTGATAGAAATTTTGCTATAGAAGCTTTTGAATATAAATGTATTGTAGATTATTTGGTAAAACCAATTACCGAGGAGCGCTTTTTAAAAGCAATAAATAAAATCGAAGAAAAAATGCTTAAATTGCCTCCATCACCTCAAAATTCTGATCCGTATTTTATACAACCTTCTGATACTGAAACTGATTTTTATATAAACATCGACAGAAGACTTATAAAAATAAACATTGCATCTATTAACTTAATTGAGGCTAAAGGAGATTATATCCTGATAAAAACTGAAGGTAAAAATTATACTGTACATTCTACTTTAAAAAAAATAGAAGATAAACTTCCTGTATCTTCTTTTTTAAAAGTACACCGAACTTATATAATTAATGTAAAAAAGATAATCGATATCGAAGATAATAGTGTTCTAATTGCAAAAGATGTAGTTCCGGTGAGCAGATCAAATAGACCAGAACTCATGAAGAGACTTAATATGCTATAAATACACATTGATTTACAAATTAAGTAGAAAATTCATAATCGAATCTTTATACATTACATGCCAATCTATTCTTTTAATAGTTTTATACTTCAAAGTGAGTGTTCAATTTTTATTCTTCAAACTAGTTAACATAATATCACAAAATTAATTTAAGAAACACATGCAATAATGCTATAATAATCTTCAAAAAATCGGTTAGATAATTGAATGCTTCCCGATACACAGACAAAAAGCTTCGGAGAAATCTGAAGCTTTTTTGTTTTAAAAAAGTAATTTAAAGTTTTTCAATTAATCTGTGATCAATTGGAATTTTACGGGTTGAAAAAATACATTAGAATTTTTCTCAAAATAAATCCCATTTTCTTTTTTATCTAATTTTACCTTATAATTATGAATCATGGTAGCTTGTGCAATTACATTTACATGGTAAATATCCCCAATTTTGTTTTCTTTTGATATATCCTGAACAATACCATTAATAACAATCGATTTAGGAACAACAGCAGCATTCTTTAATTCAAAACTAACTACATATCCTCTCTCACTATTCCTGCTATAACTTTTGTATGTTTGGTTTTTAATATCTAAAAGATGTCCTGAACACGAAAAAAGAAAAAAAAACCCGAAAAAAAATAATAGAAAGACGGTTTTTGGAATACTATTTCTCATACTTTTGGCGTTTTATAACCACAAATTTAACGATTGAAAAAACAATGAAATTAAAATATATTGTTAAAACATTACTTATAGGATTGTTTTTTACAGCTTGCAGCAAGGATTCTGATTCTAATGAAACTACAGCTAGCGAGCCAGACGAGATTAATAATTTTGTCTGGAAAGCTATGAATTCCTGGTACTACTGGCAACCCAACGTTACTAATTTGTCCGACAGCAAAATCGCTTCTACCACAACATATGACAATTTTATTAACGGAAAAACTCCCGATGCGCTTTTTTATTCACTCCTATATCAAAGAGGAACAGTTGATAGATTCTCCTGGATTGAAAACAGTAATGAAATAGTGAATGCTTCAAAAATTGCAGAAGTCGAAAAAAAAGGTGGTTTTAGCTATGGAATTTATCCTAAAGATGCATCCAATACAAATATGGTAGCTTTAATTAACTACATTGTACCTGGCTCACCAGCAGCTTTGGCGGGATTGAAAAGAGGCGACGTTATTACGAAAATAAATGGAAGCCAGCTTACTTCAAGTAATTATGACCAATTAGAAAATACACAATTCACAATTACTTTGGCAGCAAGCGTGCAATTTATAAACAGTAGTTTAGTAACCACTGACAAAGCAGGAACTGTGACTGTAACAAAAGCAGAAATTAACGAAAACCCGGTTGCTTATTACGAAAAGAAAGTATATGGCAGCAAAAACATTGGTTATTTGGTTTATAATGGTTTTAAATCAGATTATAATGACGAACTCAATGTGGCTTTCGCTAAAATGCAATCGGATGGAATTAACGAATTGGTTTTGGATTTAAGATATAATGGAGGTGGCTCATTAGAAACTGCAGTTGCCCTGGCGCAAATGATTAATGGCAGTTTTACCAACAAACCCTACATTTACTTAGACTTCAATAATAAACATAATAGTGAAGATGGCTATGAAAATCTTTCCGAAAAAGTAAACATTTTTAACCTGGTTGATAACGAACCAACTTTTCAGAGAGAAGAAAGTATAAACAGCCTTGCTTTGACAAAAATATATGTGCTGATAAGTTTTCAAACCGCTTCTGCCAGCGAGCTTACCATACAATGTCTAAAAAAATACATTAACGTAATCACAATAGGCGAAGAAACAGTTGGAAAATTTGTAGGATCCAACACGCTATACGATTCCCCTGCTTATAATTATATCTCCTATGCCAATCGAAATACTAAACACAAATGGCAATTGCAACCCATTACCTTTTCATATTATAACAAAGACAAAGACGAAAATCCAGCGAAAATCATACCTGATTACGAAATTAATCCATATAGTACTTTCTTTAATCTGGTTGAATTTGGAAACGTAAAAGATCCTTATTTGAAGAAAGCCCTTGAATTAATTACAGGCCAAACCCTGCGAACTACAGCAAAAGCCGCCAATACTTCTTTGTCCTTTAATATTAGTAATCTTGCTGCATTCAACCCTACAAATACTGCCAAAGGTTTATATATCGAGGATTTTAAAAGGTTGAAAAAACAATAAAAGCAACGGAATTAAAATCATCAGTCCCCAACTCTCTGAAGTGTTCCTTTCTAACGCACTTTTCATAAGGAACTCTTCGGGAAACAGCAAAATTTTTGACGAAACAATATGACCCATATGCTTTTATTCTCTGCCGATTGCTTAACTATCTATCATTTTATATTAACAATCAATAAATTTAATTAATTGTTTGGGCATGGCCTCCTGTTCTTTTCTGTTTGGATGGTTACCTCTTTCTTTATAAGGAAAAAATAAGGTATATATTTTTTTATCGTGCAACTGATCAACGGCTTTTTGGATATAGCCCGGCCATTCAGAACCAGTCCTTGTAGCATCCATATTACCTAATGCTCAAATTATACTCGACCCAAGGATATTTGCTTCTGACTGAACGAACAAAATTAGCGTACGACTGAATTATAAAAGTTTCTGATGGTTTCTCTGTGCAAAATCTGCGCTTAAACTGTTCATTTTCCGGTTTGTTTACGATCCATGAATCATTCTGAAAAAGATTAATCACTACAATATCTGGTGTGTACTTTGCAAAATTCCATTTACTTAAAGGATCCAATGAAAGCAAATAATACTTATATGTTTAGTTTTTTAAATTGATCATACTATAAAATTGAAAATCAGGTCCTGTCGCATTTATCAGAATTTAATATAAGTTTTTTTATGATTTTAACTTTAAGTCAACAATTTTCAGAATAACAATCCTTCATAATGATTCCTGTATTGTCTTAATTACTTTATTAAGACAAAAGATTCAGATAAATCTGGAATTTTTATGTTTCATTTAAACTTCTTATTTGCAGATATTATATTAAAAACTTAAAATCATGATCTGAATATAATGAGTATCATATTGTAATAAGTAAAACTTTTGCAAAAAATAAAGGCACCTGATTATCAGATGCCTTTATAATTAATGTGATAGTATAGTTATGCTACAACTACGTTTACTGCGTTTGGACCTTTACGGCCTTCTTCAATATCATATCGTACTTCATCATTTTGACGAATGTTTTCTGACAAACCTGAAACATGAACAAAAACTTCATCTCCGCCATTATTAGGAGTTATGAATCCAAAACCTTTTTCTTCATTGAAGAATTTTACTGTACCTTCTTGCATTTTAATATATTTAATTGTTCAAAGATAACTTTATTTAATTAGAACTAATTGAATTTGAGAATTTTATTTCCAAATAAATTATTATCTCATTAAAATTGCTGAAATATACCTTAAAGCATAGATCTTTTTAGAAAATCTAATAGTATAATTAAAAACGAAATCACTATATACGAAATTGATTGTTTGAAAATATGGATTCTTTGCTTTACAATTCACGTCTATACGTATAAGAATTAAAAAAAGTTATTTTGATATAAAAAGTAAAAATGGTAATATAACTTTATTTACATTTTAATTTTTACACAGAAAATGTCTAATCACTAATATTTAATACATCTTTCAAAATATTTTTTAAATCTTCAAAATTGTACGGTTTTGAAATAAAAAATTCATTTCCATTAGTCAACAAGAGCTGTTCAGCAGCTTCCTTAGAATAAGCCGAGTATAAAATAACAGGAATATCTTTTAATCGTTTTTCATTCCTGATTTGTATTATGAATTCCTGTCCGTTCATGTCGGGCATATTATAATCCAAAAAGATAATATCTGGCAGCAATTCAGACTTTCGGAGCTTTACAAGAGCTTGATTTGGATTTTTCTCATCTGTATATAGTATATCATTCCCAAGTGATTTGACTGCCTCTTTAAAGATCTCTCTGTCATCATCGTCATCATCTATTAAAAGTATATTTTGATACTGCATAACGTTTCTTTTTGACTGGCCATTATCATGATCTAACCAATAGTTAATTTTGTACTTCTTAACTCAAAATTCAATAATTATTTCCCATATAAACTTATTATTTATCATATAGAATACTTTAATCTAGCATATAAGTAAAATTAAACTATAATATACATGACAATTTATACAACCACTTGCAATTGTTATAGAATATAGACCTAAAAAGGATATTGTTTACAACCAGTGTATGCTATTCATAAGTTCATGTTCTTATCCTAATTCCAGGCAGATAAAAAACTACTAATATTAAATATAGTTTAGAATGAGGCACTTAAAATTAATTACTTATGTACTTTATAGAAAAGTAATTACACAACCATCCAAAATTATCTTAAAATTTTTGAAGTTTATCTAAATAAAACAATCGGGATAGCCTTAGCAGTCACTAATCCTCCATGGTATTGTTTTCAGAAATAAAAAATATTTTTTTTAAAGGATTTATTAGAGCTTTTTTCCAATAAAGAAAAAAGACTTTTTTTAAAACGAGAATAAAACCTGCAAATGAACTAGGTTTTTGTATATAGAGGTCTGCTCCTTTATTGAAAGTATCCTCTATATCTTTAGGATGATTGGAAGTTGATAACATAACTGCAGGAATGTCCTTAAGTTTTTTATCATTCTTTATTTCTGCCAATGCTTCCTTACCACCTTTAACAGGCATATTTATATCTATAAAAATAATATCTGGTTTCTGTTCAGTCTCATCCTTCAAGATGTCAACTAGTTCTTCACCATTTCCTACCGTAATAATTTCAGTAGGAACTTTTGTTGCATCTACTGCATCAATAAATAATTCCTTATCATCATTATCATCTTCAGCCAATATAATTTTCAATGGCTCATTTTCTTTTAAATCTTTATTATTTAAGGGTGAATTTTCAGCACTTATCATATTGAAGTAGTTTTACAATTCAAAAGTACAGCATAAATGCCTAATAAGTTTCGTTAAAACAGAAATCTTAAAATTAATAAAATTTGAAAACACAATCAAATACTACTTAATTTAACTGTTATGTAAGACTAAATAAATTCATTTTAAAAAATTATCGCTATTTTTAACCAGTATTTAACCTCAAAATAACCGACTACATTACCAAAAATGAAAAAAATATTCCTCATATTCTTAATTGCAACCTTATATTCGTTCAATATTAATGAAGAAATAATAATTGTTTCGGGTAAAATC
Source organism: Flavobacterium flavigenum (assembly GCF_027111255.2). NCBI lineage: Bacteria > Pseudomonadati > Bacteroidota > Flavobacteriia > Flavobacteriales > Flavobacteriaceae > Flavobacterium > Flavobacterium flavigenum. The sequence goes on from NZ_CP114285.2 coordinate 920,562, forward strand.
ATAAATACAAAAATAAAACAATTCGAATTAAGGGAGAATTACTCGACAAAGAAATAAAGCTCAAAACAGATGGTAGTTTTTCAGAAAACCTGGCATTAGAATTTGATGGCATATATAGAATCGAAACTACTAAAAACAGTATTCCTATATATCTGTCTAAAGATTCTAAACTGGAAATATATGCTGATGACGCAAAACTGAATACCACTTTAAAATTTACAGGCAAAGGATATATAGAGAATCAATATCTTGCCAAAAAACAGCTTATAATTTCTGCAACTCCCGATGATCAACTTTATAAACTTAATGAAAATGAATTTCTGAAAAGGCTTCAGGAAATAAAAACTTCGGTTAATAATTTATATCTCAAAACAAAATTTACTGATATGGGATTCAAAGAAAAAGAAGCCAGAAGCATTTATTATTTGGAGCAAAAGCATTTATTATTCTATAAAAAATATCATTCTTACTATGCCAAATTAGATAGTTTTGATGTTTCTCAAACATATCCAAAGTTTGATAAAACAATGGATTTAGACACTAATTCTGATTTTTTATTCTCAAATCAATATCAGGACATTGTTGTACAGAATTTCTATGAAAACATCAAAACTGATGAAGAAGGCAATCTAATGTATTTCGCTAAAAATGCAATTCCCCAAATTAAAGCCTTAAAAAGTCAAAGCATAAAAAATCGTTTGATTGAAAACTTATCATACGATATAAACATTGAGAATGAGAGTTATGATAAAATATATCACGAATTTTTATTGATTACAAATGATCCAATATTAAAACGAAAACTCACAGCCAATTATAATGCGGCAAATGCTTTACAGCCTGGAAATACAGCTCCAGGTTTTAATTATGAAAATCAAAAAGGAGGAAAAACTTCTTTAGAAAATCTGAAAGGAAAATATGTTTATATTGATCTTTGGGCAACATGGTGTGGCCCATGTCGTGAGGAAATTCCGTTTCTTCAAAAAGTAGAAGAAAAATATAAAGGCAAAAATATTGAGTTTGTCAGTATTTCAATAGATGCAATAAAGGATCAGCCAAAATGGAGTAAATTTATTGTAGATAAAAAATTAGGAGGAACTCAATTGTTAGCAGAAAATGAATGGGAATCCAAAATAATGAAAGATTATAGTGTTCAGGGAGTTCCCACATTTATCCTTGTTGACCCAAATGGTAATATTGTTACTGCACGTGCACCAAAACCATCTGACCCAAAACTTATTGAATTATTAAATAGTTTGAGAATTTAATTATCCGATGACGAGGATCCCACTCTTTCCATAATTTTATTTTCACCACCAATATCATGTTTAGCTAAGAGATACAACAAACCATTGTGTTTAATGGGACAAAGAAAGTCCCTCAAGTTTTAACGCTTTTTATCAAAACTTTTAGGTTAATCTATTCCTGTATCTTTTGCTTAACCATCTACCATTTTATATTACGATCAATAAATTCAATTAGCTGTTTTGACATGGCCTCCTGTTCTTTTCTGTTTGGATGGTTACCTCTTTCCTTATAAGGAAAAAATACCGTATATATTTTTTTATCATGTAACTGATCAACGGCTTTTTTGATATAGCCCGGCCATTCAGAACCAGTCGTTGTAGCATCCATATTACCTAATGCACAAATTATACTAGCAGAAGGATATTTGCTTCTGACTGAACGAACAAAATTAGCGTACGACTGAATTATAAAAGTTTCTGAGGGTTTCTCTGTGCCAAATCTGCGCTTAAACTGTTCATTTTCTGGTTTGTTTACAATCCAGGAATCATTCTGAAAAAGATTAATCACTACAATATCTGGTGTGTACTTTGCAAAATCCCATTTACTTAAAGAATCCAGCGGTGCTGTACGATCGTAGGTTTCAGGCATAATTTCAGGGAACCAGCTTACTGTAATTCCTATCCCACTGCGCGCAATGATAAACGGTTTAGCATTATAATGTCTGGCTGTTATAGCCGCATAAGTATAATAGTTGTTGAAATCTTCCGGATATCCTGAGTCATTACCTCGTTCCGGCACATCTACACCGTGTCCTGCTGTAATGGAATTTCCATAGAATTCAATTTTTCTGGTACGATGGTCAGGATTCTTCAATAATTTTGTTTCCCCATAAAGCTCAAATCCATAAAATACATTTACCGATGTAGAATTTGATAGCTTATATATTTCTAATGTATGGATACCCGGGCTAAGATCTTTTGCTATATTTATCGTTTTGAGGGTATTATCTGTTTCAAACTTAAAAGGCTTTTTATCGTCTTTATCAATGATGGCGTAAAAAAATGCTTTTTCTTTTAAAGACTTCATTTTTACTGAAACGCCTGATCCTTTAAAGGTTATACCAGCTGTAGTACCAGGCCAGTAAATCATAGTAGAGTCTGCTGTAACATCTACCCTGCCCGTGTAATTGATTCTGGCATTATCGGGCTTAACAAACTCTTGTGAATATGAGTACGAAATGAAAGCAAATAATCCTAATATATGTAGTTTTTTTAAATTGATCATACTATAAAATTGAAAGTTAAGTCCTGTCGCATTTGCCAGAATTAAATATAAGTTTTTTTTAAAGCAGTTTGAATGCTAATTTACAGAATGGATTTAATATAATATCCTTTCTTATTCTATTTTAGCGACACCCTTTTGTTTTCGTATCACGACTTAGCCGTTTCAGATATAAAATTTTAAAGTGTTAGTAAGTGTATTCCATTTAATGTCGGTAAATATCATTTTCCTTACAAAAAGAAAAAATTAAAGTAATCATAAATACTAAATTATATTAGGGAACTGTTTCGGCTTGGCACTTTTCTGAGACCTTCCACACAGCCTCTAACATAATTTAGGTTTAAATAACTATTTTTATCAACTTCTTTTACAAAAAATTAGTTCAAAATGAAGACATTCAAATTCTTAAAAAATAAATATAATGTTGAGCTGCTAATTGATATTGGTACATATAAAGACATTCCATATTATTTTTTTGAAAGTGAGCTCCATCATACAGATTTTTATGAACTTATATTTTTCTCCAAAGGAAATGGCTATTTAGAACTTGATCATCAAAGAATTGAAATTTCAGATAAAACCGTCCTTTTTATTTCACCATTTCAAAAAAGAAGATGGTTTTTGGACAAAACTAAAATTGAATCTTATTTTTTATTTTTCCAGGATAGTTTTCTGTCTGATTTTTTCTCAGATAAACTATTTTCCTTCAGGCTGCAGTTTTTCTACAACAAAACAAAACCACTATATCTAAAAGTGAATGATGACTTCTTTTTGCAGTTGGCAAATATAATTCAGGAGCTGATCAGTGAAATAAAAACATTCAAATCAGATAGCGAACATATTATAAGGGCATTGTTATATTTTATACTAATCAAACTCAATCGTACTTATGCACAGCATTATCAACTGTCTTCAGAAACAGAAAATAACAGCATTGCGTATATGTTTAAAGAAATTTTGCAAAGTAAAGTCTGTAAAGTAAGAAACATTGACTATTACTCGCAAGAGTTAGGTATTAGCAGAGTAACACTAAATAAATGCATCAAAAAGCAATTTGGGGTTACCGCCTCTGAAATGATAAACGAATTTATTCTCTTTGAAATAAAGACTCTGCTAAACTATACGAAACTTAATATAAATGAAATTTCGGCCCTGCTACAATTCTCCCATGCGAATCATTTAACGCGTTTCTTCAAGGCGCAAACAGGGATTTCACCAAAAGAATTCAGAAATACTTATCAAAATGGTAGTTCTTTTATCTAACTGGTCATTATCCTTTTTTTATGTGTACTATTTTTGTACATGAGAATATTTTCACCGAAAAACAACAGGCCATTTCGTATTAAAATCACTAGAGAATGTGATCTTCTCTATTTTGGAATCACCTAACTCTTAAAACATAAAATAGCATTTCAATGAAAAAGCAAATCCAGTTTATATCTACTTTGACATTATTTCCCTTATTTCTATTCGGCCAACTCCGACAAGACATTGATCTCGTTAATCTTTACAGTAATGGAAAACTCAAATCTGTAAATAGAGAAATTAAAATCGTTTCGGTTGATAGTGGAGCATATCTAAAAATAAAAGAAAATAAAAAGGAAGGTATTGTATGGTTGCCTGTAAAAGACTTTAAAAACGGTACAATTCAAATACAAATGCGGGGAAAAGACGTTTTTCAACGAAGTTTTATTGGAATCGCTTTTCATGGTGCCGATGATAATAATTATGATGCTGTTTATTGTCGTCCTTTCAATTTTTTTGCAAAAGACTCTGTTCGGAGAATTCATGCTGTTCAATATATTTCACATCCCGATTTTACCTGGGAAAAATTAAGAAAAGAAAGAAATGCAGTTTTTGAGAAAGAAATTATCAATCCGCCAAATCCTAACGATTGGTTTACATTGAAATTAGTAATTGATAGCACAACTGTTAAAGCTTATATAAATGATGCGGCACAGCCTTCGCTGATAGTCGAAAAACTCAACAACCGAAAATCAGGAAAATTAGGGCTATTTACAGCAGACAGCAGCGGAGGAGACTTTAAAAATATCAAGATAAGTGATAACTAATGGTAATATTAATGTAAAATTACAGGAACAAATCTAAATACCTTTTTCAGAAAACAAGAGAAAGTTTTAGTTTTACATGCACTACCATAATCAATTATTTATATTCTAAATTTAAAAAATCATCTAGCCATTTAACGTCAAACATATACTTTAAATACTCCGGAAAATCTTTAGAGAATCCTGTTCACAACTAATACAAATGGCTTCAGAAAAAAATCTGAAGCCATTTCTCTTTAAGCTAAATATAAAAATTACGATACTTGTAAAGAATTTATAATTCGTTACAAAGCAAAAAATACTTTATAGAACAAAATCACCAAATTGTTATTCTGTCTTTTTCTGGCAAAAACATTTTATCTCCAGGTTGTACATTAAATGCTTTGTAAAAAGGTGTAGTATTCATTAGGGGGCCATTAACACGCCAATTTGGTGGAGAATGTAAATTATTATTAATCCATAACCGCAGAAACTCATCTTTCATTTTTACTCTCCATATTTTAGCTATAGAAATAAAAAATCGTTGATCTGGAGTAAAACCATCAATTTTTGTATTCCCTTTTCCTTGTTGGGTCATTTTAAAAGCATCATATGCTACTGCTATTCCGGCAATATCTGCTGTGTTTTCGCCAACTGTCATTGCACCATTAATGTGTAGATTGTCCAAAACAGTAAAAGTACTATACAAATTAATAACCTGTTGTATTCTTGATTTAAACTGTGCATAATCTTCTTTTGTCCACCAGTTCTTCAAGTTTCCATCCTTGTCATATTGAGCCCCCTGATCATCAAAAGTATGTGTTATTTCGTGGCCTATAACCATTCCAATACCCCCATAATTAAGTGCATCATCCGCGTTATTATCAAAATACGGGGCCTGCAAAATACCTGCAGGAAAAACAATTTCATTTGCAGTAGGATTGTTATATGCTGTAACTGTTGGAGTTGTGGTATACCATTCTGATCTATCCACATGTTTTCCCAATTTTCCCAATTGAAATTGATATGCAGCTACAGAGGCTGAAACCATATTTTCAAAATAGGTATTTCTAGCTATATTTACGTTGCTATAATCTCTCCATTGATCCGGATATCCTATTTTCTTAGTAATGGCAAATAATTTTTCTTTGGCTTTTTGTTTCGTAGCGGTACTCATCCACTCCAGTTTATCTATTCTTTTTCCGTATGCTTTTTGCAGATTATTGACTAGCTCCAGCATGCGTTTTTTTGCATCCTCTGAAAAATATTTTTTCACATACAATTCACCCAATGCCTCGCCTAAGTAATTGTCAATGACAGTAGCCATTTTTTCCCCACGTGATTTCTGAACCGCCTGACCAGAAATTACTTTTGCATATTCAAAAGCAGCATCTGCAAAAGGCTTACTTAAATCATCTGCATATCTTTCTATAGAGTTTGCTTTCAGATACACTTTCCAATTTGGTATGGGAATAGTTTTTAGCAGCTTATTAAGGGCATCGTAATAGGCTGTCTGCCCTACATTAATAGAATCGGTTTTGGCACCCAAATTATTTAAAAAAGCAGTCCAGTTTATGTTAGGATGTTTTTTTACAAGATCTGCGACAGCCGTTTTATTATAATTTGCCTGCACATCCCTAAGTTCAACTTTAGTTTTATGCGAAACAGCGAGTTGTTTGTCAATATCGTAAACCAAATTAGCATTCTTTTTAGCTTCGGCGGAATTGGTCCCTGTTAGCTGAAATAATGTAGTAAGGTATTTTTTGTAAGATTCCTGTATGGCAATAGTTGATGAATCTGATTTGAAGTAATAGTCCCTGTCAGGCAGTCCAAGACCTGTTTGGTAAATCTGGGCAATATTCATATTGCTGTTTTTCTCATCTGGCGATACTCCAAAACCTATAATAGAAGAATTGTCTACTTTTACCTGATTACCTACAAACTTCATTAAAGAAGATAAATCTCTTATAGCTTCAATTTTGTCAAGAAGTGGCTTGATAGGTGCATAACCACGTTTGTCAATAGTTACAGTATCCATACCAGATGCATAAAAGTCACCTACTTTTTGTGCTATACTCCCTGCCGGATTCTCGCTTTGAGAAATACTATCCAATATTCCCTGAAGTCGAATTCGCTGCGGAAAATTCATAAACATATAGGCACCAACTCCAGACTGGGATGAAGGTATGGATACAGAATCATACCATTTGCCATTTACATATCTAAAAAAATCATTACCAGGCCGTAATGTAGAATCTATTCCCGTAATGGTGACATTTTTGTTACCGCTATGTTTTGAACACGCTGTAAAAGCTAGTAATACAATGAAGAGCACTAATGTATTTTTCATAATGTGATTATTTCTGTAAATGAATGAAAAACGTTTGCAGACAGCTATTTAAAATGGATATGTCTGCATATTAATTTTAGCACAACAAGATACGAATTCAGTTTTTAATTATGAAGTTAAAAAATAGCAGCATAAAAAAAGAGGCATCAGCCTCTTTTTCAATTAAAATTTATAGGTAATTTTAAAAATATTATCGTTTAGACTTCAAATTAATTTTACCTGTCTGAAGCCCTTCACCTGTTACTTCGAGTTGGATAGCCCCCGGGGTTTCAATTGCTTTAACCAAAACCACTAGTTTACCACTGAAAAGCTTCATATGATCCTGATGAAACACTTCTAATGATGTAGCATCACCATTACATGCCGCTCTGTAAGTTGCAGCACCAGTTACTTTAAACTGCAGTTCATTATCTGCAACAGGACATGGTATGCCGTTTTTATCTACAACTGAAACCGTAACAAATGAGATATCCTCACCATTGGCCTTTATTGTTTTTCGATCTGCATTCAGTACAATTTGATAAGGATCACCAGCGGTTTTAACCTCGCTTTTAGCAGCTATTTTTCCATTCGAATCAAAAGCCACAACTTTTACTGTTCCCGGCTCATACTTTATATCATTCCACATTAAACGATAACGGTTTTGCGGAGTTGAATTATTCTTCTTTTGGATTCCCATGCTCTTTCCGTTTACAAAAAGCTCGGCACTGTCGTAATTGGTGTAAACAAAAACCGGAGTAATCTCTCCTTCTCTTCCTTTCCAGTTCCAGTGTGGTAATATATGAAGTGTTTTGTCTTCCTTATTCCATCTGCTTCTGTAAAGATAAAAACGGTCTTTAGGAAGTCCTGCTAAATCTGAAATTCCAAAATAAGAACTTCTTGACGGCCATTTTTCATCGTAAGGCGTTGGTTCTCCTAAATAATCAAAACCTGTCCAGACAAACTCTCCAATAACCCAGGGTTTGTCATCCTGAAGCACGAAATCTTCATCAGGAACATTCGACCAGCTGCAGGCTTCAAGATCATAAGATGAACTTTGAAAATCATCGTACTGTTTATTCTTTTCCTGTACCACAGGAAATTTATAAATTCCTCTTGAACTAACTGTAGAAGCCGTTTCAGAGCCTAATATAAATCCTTGTGGGAATGTTTTATAGGCTTCTTCGTAAAGATGAACCCTGTAATTTAATCCCGGAATATCCAGCAAAGCTCCAAAACCAGATTCCATAGTTGCTTTTACCTGATCCATACCAACAGTAACGGGTCTTGTAGGATCTTCACGGTGAAAAATGTCCTGTAGCCATCTGGCACGTTTTACCCCTTCTGCTCCCCATTGATCCGGAACTTCGTTTCCTGAGCTCCACATTACAATGCAAGGATGGTTTCGTGTGGCTCTTACTAAATTTACAATGTCTTTTTCGGCATATTCTTTAAAAAAGCGATTATATCCGTTTTCTACTTTTGGCTTTGCCCATTCGTCAAAACTTTCTGCCAAAAACATAAAACCCATTTCATCAGCCAGTTCAAGCTGTTCAAAAGAAGGCATATTGTGAGAACTACGGATGGCGTTACATCCCATGTCTTTTAGAATGGTAAGCTGCCTTCGAAGCGCCGCTTTATTTATTGCCGCACCAAGAGGCCCTAAATCATGATGAAGGCAAACACCTTTGAATTTAGTCACTTTTCCATTCAGACTAAATCCTATTTTAGGCTCATATTTTATAAACCGGATACCAAACTTAATGTTTTGTTCGTCTTTTAAAGTTCCGTCTGCCGCATATAATTTGGTTACTGCTGTGTACAAATAAGGCGTTTCAGGACTCCATAAATTAGGCTTGGCAACTTCTATTAGCTGATGGAATTTCCCATCCTTTGTATCAGTACTTTTTTGTGTTGCAACAACCTTGTTATTAGCATCTTTTATTTGGGTTACCATCGACAAGTTACTACCATTAAACTCTGCTTTTATATCAACAACAGCACTATTACCTTTCATCTCAGGAGTAGTAATAAAAGTACCCCATTGCGCAAAATTTTCCTCTTCCTTAACTACAATACTAACTTTTCTGTACAAACCAGCCCCCGGATACCATCTTGAAGAAAATGGTTCATTGGTTAATTTTACAGCCAGTATATTTTCTTTTCCAATAAGAAGATCATTGGTAATATCAATATAAAAATAGCTGTATCCATAACCCCATTGCCCAACCTTTTTCCCGTTTAAATAAACCTGAGGTTCGCTCATTGCACCTTCAAACAGAAGAAGTGCTTTTTGGCCTTTTTTAAACTCCGGAATGGTAAATGTATTTCTATACCAGCCCGTTCCTATATGTGGCAATGCTCCGGTTCTTCCTGTTTTTTCAGTTGCTTCTTTTTCTCCGTTTTGCTCAATGATACCGGTCTGTATGTCCCATTTTTTATCAAAAGGTCCATAAATCGCCCAATCATGAGGAATACTGACTTTTTCCCACTCTGAAGTATTAAAATTAACTGCAAAGGCATCTCCTTTTACTTCTTTAGAAAAACTCCAGTTGTCTTTTAAAACAACAGTAGTGGATTGCGACCAAATTTTTCCAGATGAAAAAAAGAGCAAAAACGCGAGTAATATGGACTTAAAAATTATCTTCATTTTCGTTTGTACTTTACTATTAAGAAATTATAAAACTTAAATCTTTTAATTCTTTAATGGCAATTAATTTATTTAATCTCTGAAGGCATCCAGTGCCGGCGACGGTTTTCCGTTTTCCAGCCATGCATTTAGCTGATAACCGCTCCAGCTTTTTGTGCCTTGTGGTTCCCAGTAAATAACGCCTAAACCTTTATTATAAGGTACGTTTTTTAAGGCTTGTATAGTGGCTTCAAGCATTTCCTTGGTATTTTGTTCCAAAGTATAATCTCCCCCCACTTCAACTACCATTACTTCTTTATTATAACGCGAAACCATATCTTTTAGATTATTCTCTAAATCAGTAATGTTTTCTTTATAATCTGTTTTTAGCCAAAACGGGTAATATGACAGACCAATAACATCGTATTTCACATGTAGCTCTGTTGCTTTATCAAAAAACCATATGAATTTTTCATTTTTGTTCCCTTCGTCTAAGTGTACAATTACCTTAATTTTTGAATCTATAGCTTTTGTTGCCTCATATCCTTTATTCAACAATTGTGCCAATTGAGGAAAATTGTCAGTGTGCCCTTCCGGCCAAAGCATACCGCTAGGAATTTCATTTCCGATCTGAACCCATTCTGGTGTAACTCCGGCTTTTTTCAATAATTTCAAAACATCATAAGTATGTTTGTAAACATCGTTAAGCAATTCCGGAAAAGAATGATTTGCCCATGCTGCTGGTTTGTTTTGTTTGCCGGGATCTGCCCACGAATCGCTGTAATGAAAATCGATCATGATGCGCATTCCCATCTTTTGCGCGCGAACCGCCATGACTACTGTTTCTTGGGGGCTACAGTGTCCGCTGGCTTTATCATTATTGGGGTTTACCCAAACGCGCAAACGAATGGAATTGATTCCTCTGTCTTTTAATAATTGCAGGCAATCCTTTTCAGAGCCGTCTGTATCATAAAATTTATATCCAGTAGCTTCCATCTGAGATAGCCAGCCTACATCTGCTCCTTTAGAAAAAGAACCTTCTTTACTTGTCATTTTTGTTTTACATGAAGTAAATACAAGTGCTATGACAAGCAAAAAAGGTACTATTATAAAATGCTTTTTCATTCTTATTATCTGGCAAAAGCCTGCATTACAGATAATGCATTATTGTCAAAACTATATAAAGCCTGATTTTCATAAGTAGAACCGAATGAAGATTGTTTTCCTCTAAAAGCAACCAATTCGCCACCCCAATATGCAAATCCTTGTCCGTGTGATGATGCTTCAACTGCAGCTCTGACAGCAAGAACAAAGGCCTTTTGTCCTTTAGGAGTCGCCGGAAATTCAGGTATTATTTGTGAACTATTACCTATAATATTGTTTGTAAAATCGTTATACAAGAATGTAAATGGATAAGATGTTTCTGCGATCACGACTTTTTTACCATATTTTTCTCCAAGGGCATCAATTGTAGATGTTACTTGACTTACATCTTTTCCATGATACATAGGGTAGTATGATAATCCTATATAATCATAATCAATGCTATTCATTCTATTGAAAAACCAATCAGTTTTACCACCATCTACACCTGCAAAATGAATCATGATTTTTGTATTTGATGATTTTGCGCGAACTGCCTGACTTGCAGCAGTCAATAAAGCAATGCATTGTTGCTCATTGCTCGATAATTTCCCTTGTGGAAAAAGTAATCCATCGTTGATCTCATTTCCGATCTGGATAATATCAGGATTGATTTGGCTGATGATTTCTTCTGTATAAGCAGTTACCGCTTTTTTCAGGTCCTCAAAAGAAAGTTTTTCCCATTCTTTAGGAGTTACCTGTTTTTCCGGATCTGCCCAGCTATCAGAATAATGAACCGTTAACCAAACCCTAAGACCTGCTCTTCTTGATTTTTCTGCCAGTTCTTTTACTTCTGCCATACCTGAACGACCATTTACAGGATTTTTCCATAAACGGATTCGAACTGTATTACAACCTGCATTCTTAAGTGTTGTAAGCATGTTTTCTTCCTTGCCATTATTGTAGAACTTAGTCTGAATAGCTTCCATTTCTGGAAGAGAAGAGACATCAGAAGCTCTTATAAAAGTATCATCTGCAGGTGGCTGAGCAACACTTGGAGCTTTGTCATCATCACCTGAACAAGAAAACTGAATTGCTGCTATTACAAGCAATCCAAGAAATTTTATATGTTTTTTCATATATGTAAGTTTTTTATCGAGCTGTATGTGTAGCAGTTACTAAAAATTAAAATTTTAAAATAACACACCAATACGGACAGCTTTTTTGTTTTTTTAAATATAATTTTAAAAAAGAGGAATAAGAAGCCTCAAATAATAGGAAATTTGAGGCTTATACTTATTTTATTGATTATTGTACTTTGATAAAAGTATAACGACCATCTAAATCGTTGAACCAAATATCATATTTCCCTTCTTTTTCAACAATAATGTCTGGCCCCCATTCTGCCATCCATTGATTATCAGCATAAAACAACATCTTCCCTGCTTTTAAAGTTTGAGCTGAAGCTTTCCAGATATGAGGATTAAATGTTGACTTAGTTAAAGCAACTTCTGTATTCCAGCCTGAATCATCTCCAGTTATTACTGAACCTTTATAAGCAATTTTATTGTAAGTAGTTGTTGTTGATCCTGTGTATTCAGGAAGTTTATATGTTAAATCCTTAATATTGATTTCAAGAGTATAATAACCCGCAGTAGCAATGTAGAAGTTACCATCTTGTGCATCAGAAGTATTTATAAATATTTTATCCCCCTCATAAGTAGGATAATATGCAGGAAACCACTGACCAGGTTTTTCGATCAGCTTAAATTGACCTACATTAAAATATCCTGTATAATAATGTTTTGTATTGTCATTAGGATCTGCAAAAATTGGCATGTTATCGCTGTTATTCCAAGAATTAGCAGGAGTAGCTGCAGAAGTAGCAGGACCTACCAAATATAAAGTTAAGACCGGTTTTTCCAGACTTCCGTAAGGAGTTACTAAAATGGTAATTATGTCTGAGAATTTTGGCTCAGCATTTGCAGTTCCTGCAGTAGCCTTAATTCTTACATCAATTGAGTTTTCAGCATTTGGTGTTAGTCCAAGTTCCAATGCTCTTGTGTTAAGTTCCGCAACATCAATAATTGAATAAGTCGAAGTTGAAGATGTAACATCAACAGGTGCCGCAAATTCAGTATCACTTTCTGCAATCTGAACAGTATAGGTAACAACAGTTGGTGTTCCGTAACTTACTTTTTCCCAGCTAAGAGTAAGGGCTGTATTTGCAGGTGTAGCTTCATTTAAAATAACAGAAGAACCATTTTCTGGTGTGATGATTGAGAAAGCAGCTTCCTGCGGTTTCAAAATCATTAAATTTTCTTCGTTTTCACAAGACCATAATCCTGCAAGTACTGCTATAGCAATAAAAATTTTATAAATATTTTTCATTTTCTTATCTTTTATATTGTTAAAAAGGATTTAGTAACCAGTATTTTGAGTTAAGTTTTTATTAGATCCTAATGATCCCTGAGGAATTGCAAAAAGTCTTCTGAAAGAAGGAATTGAAATTCCTCTGGCAGCATTTCCTTTCCATGACCAGTTGTAAGTTCCTCCTGTGTATAATCCAAAACGGATTAAATCCTGCCTTCTGTGTCCTTCCCAGTATAATTCGCGTGCTCTTTCATCAATTATAAACTGCAGGTTTAATTCGCTTGCCGTAATGTTTGCTGTTGTAGCATTGTCATTAGCTCTCTCTCTCAATTTATTTACATAAACAAGTGATTGTGCGATGGTACCGTTTCCTCCTCTCAGTGTAGCTTCTGCATACATTAAGTAAACATCTGCTAATCTGAATAATGGAAAATCAGTATCTGCAAAATCAATATTTTTTCCATCAACTCCTGTAGAAGTTACATTAGAGAATTTAGATACAATATATCCTTGTGTTTTTACATTAATATCGGCAATATCTATTGTTCTCTGTTGCGTAGCAGTACCTGTTCCAATAGTGTTTCTGTCGTCCTGACTAAATTTAGCACCATCAAATTTTTGTACAAATTGTTTTCTGACGCGGAGTGCACCTGTCCATCCTTTAATACCAAAATCCGCTGCATTGTTTTCTATTTCTCCAATTTGCCCATTAATTAAAAAGGTTGTACCTCCCCAGTTTTGAGTAAGAATCCCGTCTGACTGAACTGTAAAAATCATTTCCTCAGATGTATGGTTATCAGCCATAAAGTTTTCAAGATACTTTGGTTTTAAGGCATATCCTCCAGCAATGATTTCATTACACATGGTAATACAATCATTAAAACGATCAGTATCTGTATATACCTTGGCATTCAAATAAATTTTAGCCAGAATCATACGTGCTACAGCCTGATCTACTCTTCCGTATACATTCGATCTTGCAGGTTTTAAATCTGGTAAAACCGCTTTTAATTCCGTTTCAATAAATTCAAATAATTGCGTTCTGTTATATTCAGGTCCTGCAAAATTTAAAGGATCATTTTCTGTGTACATAGGCGCTTTACCAAACAAATCCATCATGTTATAGTAAGCATATGCTCTTAAAACACGAACTTCTTTTCTGTAAAGTTCAATTTCGGCAACAGTTCCGGCATCCGTAATATTTCTTCCTTTTAATTTTTCAGGTGTACTTTCACGTAAAAAATCATTAGCATAAGCAACAGAAGCCATTGTACGGCTATACATCCCCAGAATGATAGGATTTGCAGCTGTCCATATATTTCGTTGTAATTCTGCAGTCCCTTCGTCATTTTCATAACTCCATATCATTTCGTCTGTAGTCATTTCCTGTAGGTTCAGTAAACATCTTACATACTGGCTTGTTCCCGCTGCTAAACCTTCTAATGAAGAAAAAACAGGTCCCTGAGTACCCGTTAGGGTAAGGTTTCCGTAAACACCTGCAAGTGCTTTTTTATATCCTGCCGGAGAAGAGAACAAAGCATCAGCAGAAAGTACGTCGTCATCTTTAGAAACTACATTCATGTCATCCGTACAAGAATGAAAAACGGTAGCTATTGCTATAATAGTTATTATATACTTTTTCATTTTTATTAAAATTTAAGGTTGGCACCAAACAAGAAAGTGCGTTGTCTTGGATAAATTGTTTTATCAAAACCGTTATTTGTAATTTCAGGATCTAAACCACTGTATTTAGTAATTACAAAAACGTTTTGTACTCCTGTTGACAGTCTTAAAGAAACTTTTTCATTAATAACATTATCGAAAGTATATCCTAAAGAAATATTGTCCATTTTTAAGAAAGAAGCATTCTCTACATAAATATCTGACATCAAGACATTTTCAGTAGTCTGAAAGTTCGTCTCATTGATCTGGGTAGGTATATTATTTAATACTCCGCCACTTGTCAAAGAGTTGTACTGTGCTCTTGCAGCATTTACTCCGTTAAATATATTGTTACCTATGCTTGCTCTTAAATTGAAAGAGAAATCAATTTTTTTGTAATTCATATTTGATGCAAATCCTAAAGTAACATCCGGATCCGGGTTGTTATAGATGTATTTGTCAGCTTCATTTTTGATGTTATCACCGTTCAAATCAGCAAAAGCGCCATCAATTGGTTTTCCTGCAGTATCGTATAATTGTTTGTAAACATAGAAAGAATACGGAGTAAAACCTTCTCTGAAAATTTGTGCAGTACTTCCGTTCCCGGTGATATTGTCTCCTAAAAATATATCAGAGTTAAAAGCTAATTCACTAATTCTTCTTTCAAATTTAGAAGCATTAAAATTAACGTTCCATGAGAAGTTTTCAGTTTTAACAGCGGCTGCATTTACTGTAAGTTCAACCCCTTTTGTGGTAAAGCTACCAATGTTTTGATATACTCTGTTAGAAAAATTACTTCCGTCAGATATAGCTACATTTGCTAATAAATCTTTAGAGTCTTTGTAGTACATATCTAAACTAGCAGAGATACGATTATCTAAAAATCCAAAATCTAAACCTCCATTATATGTAGTGGTTTCTTCCCATTTCAAACCTTTTGTTAGTCTGTATGGAAGTGCGATTGTAACCGGATCAGTTCCGAAATAATATTGAGAATTTCCTGTTCCTGATTCGTATTTTTTAAGATAACCGTTAGGTTCCGGAATATCCTGCTGACCTGTTATACCATAACTTAATCTTAATTTTAAATCAGATAGTGTTTTGCTCTCTTTAAAGAAATCTTCTTTAAGTTTCCATGCAAAAGCAACTGAAGGGAAATTACCCCAACGATTTTCTTTATCAAATCTTGAAGATCCATCTCTTCTATAAGATAAAGTCAGTAAATATTTATCTTTGAAGTTTAAGTTTGTTCTGGCAAAGAAACCGATTAAAACCGTTTCAGTATCTAATGTAGTTTCAGGGAATGTTGCAGGTAAATTTACGTCTAAAACATTACCAGTTTCGAATCTTGAACTTTCAAATCTTTGGTACGAATAACCACCTGTTAATTCAACATTTAATTCGTCGAAAGTCTTGTTGTAAACTAAATAGGCATCCAATAATTTATTCTGTCTTTTTGCATCAGTATATTCATTAGCACCATAAGGGAAGTTGCCAAGAGTTGGGCCTGAACCGGCATTTGGGTTCACCAGTCTTCTTCTGTCTCCATTAGATTCGTCGAAGCCTAAATTTACAACCGCTCTTACGTCCGGGAAAAAGTACAGCTTGTAATCTACTTCAAAGTTTCCGAAAAAACGGTTACTTTTTGCTATATCCCTTGTGTTAAGTAATTGTGAAACAGGGTTTCTGGCTGCATTTGGGTTCAGGGGAAAGTTCCCTTGACCATCTGCTGCACTAAGATATTCAAAATAACCATCATATGGTGCTCCTTCAACCCTTATAGGCTGTGTAGGGTCAAAACTAATTGCAGTACCTTCTACAGCATCTGTAAATCTGTTTTTTTCGTATGCGTAATTAGCAGAAAGCTTTATTTTTAAGCTATTTTCAAAAAATGCAGGATTCATTACCAATCCAACAGTATTTCTTTTAAACTCATTTGTAATACGTAAACCTTCCTGGTTTGTATTTCCTAAAGTAAAACTAGTAGGGATAATATCGAACAAACTACCTCTAACCGCTAAACTCTGATCAAAAGATGATGTGTTTCTGTAAATCGCTTTTTGCCAGTCTGTATTTGCTGTACCTAACTTACCTGAATCCTGAGGTCTTCTGTCTGCAATAAGTTTTCTGAATTCATCTGCACTAAAAACATCAACTGTTTTAGTAAGTTTTCCTGCAGCATATTGTGCATTATAATCAACTGAAAATGTACTGCTTCCTTTTTTAGTTGTAATAATGATAACACCATTAGAAGCTCTTGAACCATAGATTGCTGTAGCAGATGCATCTTTTAAGACTGTCATCGACTCTACTGTAGCTGGGTTTAAAGAAGCCAAAAAGGAGGCAGAACCTGTATTAGTTGTATTTTCTAATGGTAGTCCATCAATAACGATCAACGGGCTGTTACTTGCAAAAAGTGAACTTCCTCCCCTGATTCTTATTTCAGATAAAGAACCCGGTGCACCGGATGAATTAATAGACAAACCAGCTACACGTCCGTTTAGGAGGTTTTCAGTGGTAATATTATTTCCTTTATTAAAGTCTTTTGTTGTAAGTGCTACTACTGAGCCAGTTGCATCCTTCTTTTTTACAGAACCGTATCCAACTTGTACAACAACTTCCTGAAGAATGTTAGGATCTTCCTCTAGTGATACCGTAATGTCTTTTTGAGTCCCAACAGTAATAATTTGAGTTGTATAACCTGTAAATGAAAAAGTAATTTGCGCTTGTTCTTTCAAACCGCTAAACTGGAATTTTCCGTCAAAATCCGTAGTCATGCTTAAATTACCTTGTGATACTTTTATATTTACTCCTGGTATGGGCTGTCCGGTGCTTTTGTCCAGAACAATTCCTTTTACTGTGCTCTGAGCGAAAACACAGAAAGGAAGAAGTAATAATAAAAGTAAAAATTTGTTGTAAATTTTTTTCATACTTTTTTAAATTTATTTATTTGATTCGGGTTTTGTGATTCAACAGGCTTTGAACGAAAAATAAAATAATCCTTATTCAAACATTAAGGCTTATTAATTCACGTTGCAAAATTAAGGATACTGTAGGGTCTTAAGACAGGGAAAAATTCATTTATAAAGGGGGGTATTTTCGTAAAAACGCCAATATAAGTCATTATAAAAAAATCAGGCTTCGCTATAGTGTCCTAAAAAAATGACAAAACAAATAATCAAACATTTTCATAAATATTTTATAAAATCAGCCAAATTGCTGTTAAAACCAGTATACACTGGATAGAGAGCCTGCACTCTCAATATTTTAACAAAGAGAAAGAAAACACAGAAGCGATAACATTATATTATTCTCAAAAACAAATGCTATTTTTACGCGTTTTTAACAAATTATTAATTCGGAGAGTAAACAGATATCAACTTTTTCAAATAAAATATTGATTCAGCTTTCAGTTTATACTCTTCTATTTTTATATCAAATAGCAGCAAGCTTTTAAAATTTATGAAGCTAAAGTCATTTATCATTCTTCTTCTTTGTCATACTATATTTGGACAGAATTATCCAATAAAACATCTGGATATTTCATCAGGGCTTTCTAACAATTCTGTTGCCACTATCTATCAGGATCAAAATGGTTATATGTGGTTTGGGACTTTTGATGGACTTAACAGATATGACGGAAATGATTTTAAAGTTTACCGCCATGTTCATACAGATCCATACTCTATCCAGGGAAACGCAATTAGCTGTATAGAAGGTGACTTTGAAAACAATTTGTGGATAGGAACAACTGCAGGACCAGTAATTTTTAATGCAGAACGATCTTCTTTTACTCCTTTACAATATTATGACACAAACAAAAAAGTCAAACCATTAAGCTTTACTGCCTACGAAATAATTGCTGTGCATCCTTTACACCTTATTCTGGTAGCTACAAAAGAAGCTATCATACTTTTCAAAGAAGGTGAGAAAATTGGAACTGCGATACCCTTTAACGGTAAATTAAATTATATCGCAAGATCCATCGCTTATAATGCAAAAAAGCAAATCTTCTACGTTTTTATAACCGGAACCGGTCTTTGTCAGTACGACATCAAATCAAAAAAATTAACGCTGCTCAACGAAACAATTACAGCTACAAACTGCATTAAACTGACCCATGAAGGACTCTGGATTGGATCTGATGAAGGTGCCTATCTATATAATGAACACCTCAACACCTATTCTAAAAACTACTTTAAAATAAAAACAGTCGTACGTGATTTTTTCCAGCAGAAAAACAGGCTGTGGATTGCTACTGACGGAGCTGGGCTATACACCATTACAAAAAATGAGACTACTCCTGTTTCATATCGTGCAAACGGCCCTGTTTCGTTGCTTAAAAGTAAATCCTTGTATGATATATTTCAAAGCAAAAACGGAGAAATGTGGTTCGGATCACTACGTGGTGGCGTAAGCATGATGGGAGAAAAACCGCTCGATTTCAATCACTATAAAAATAAGGATGCCCTGGGCAATAAAGAAGGCGAAAACCCTGCCACGAACTTTATGCTTTCTTTCTGTGAAGATGAAAAGAAAAACATCTGGATTGGAACTGATGGTGCCGGAATGCGATATTGGGACAGAAAACAAAACACGTATGACACATACTCGACGACGTCATCTGCCGGCAGAAAAATACAGAGCGATTTTGTGACCAGTATCGTCCGGGATTCTGACAATGCCATCTGGGTTGCAATGTGGAAAGGCGGAGTGTGTCGTATTGATCCCAAATCAAAAGCAATTCAGAATTTCTCAATTTATAATCAGTTCACTAAAAAAGCCGAACAGGAATCATGGGTGCTTTTTTTAGATTCGAAAAAAACATTGTGGCTTGGCGTTACAAATAACGGAGCACTATATCAATTCGACAGAAAACAAAATAAATTCATCTGCTACAGCAACAAACTGCGCGATGTTACTTGTCTCTATGAAACGAAAGACGGGAAAATATGGGGAGGAACTTTTAATTCTTTTTTTGAGATAAATCCAAAAACAAAAAAAGTAAAAACCTATCATTCAGATTATACAGTTAGATGCATCACCGAAGATCAAAATAAAAATCTTTGGATTGGAACTATAGAAGGAGGCCTGTTTTTGTACAACCGAAAAACGGCCACTTCTAAAAAGTACACCACAGAAAACGGTCTTTCAAGCAATACGATACTCCGCCTTTTAGAGGATAAAAAAGGAAATTTATGGATGAGTACATACGATGGAATTTCAAGACTAAACCCTAAGAATAATACTTTCAGGAATTTCGGCGTATCTGACGGGCTTCAGGGCACTCAGTTTAGCTGGAATTCAGGTACTAAACTTTCGACAGGAGAATTTATTTTTGGCGGTATAAACGGGTTCAATGTTTTTGATCCTGACAACATAAAAGACAAAAAAAATACCGGCAAATTTTTATTAAATGATCTGCTTGTAAATAATCAGCCTTTAAAATCAGATAGCCCTTACATTACAGAAAAGAAACTTGAAATGATAAGCGCTGCCGAACTTCCTTATGAAAAATCGGCAGTGAGTTTTGATTTTGTTTATCTGGATTATATCAATTCCGAAAAAATAAATACTGCTTATTTTCTTGAAGGATGGGACAAAGACTGGAACTATACCTCAAAAAATAACAGGGCAAATTATTCGAGACTATCAGAAGGAACTTATCTATTTAAGGTAAAAACTACTGACGTTTTTGGAAACTGGACTACTGAAGTAACGCTCGCCACGATAAAAATCCTTCCGCCATGGTACAGAACATGGTGGGCTTATACATTTTATTTAATTGTTGTTTGCGGTGCCATTTATGCGTATGTGGGCTATCAAAAAAACAAAGAAAGGCTTCGATACGAAATAAAACTTACCCGTATGGAGCATACAAAAGACAAGGAACATGCCGAAAAACAATTTTCTATGTTTACCTACATGGCACATGAGTTACGCACTCCCCTGTCTTTAATTATAAATCCGCTAAAAAGTACCATTGACAGAAAAAATGCCCCTGAAGATGATCTTGACCTGAATCTCGCCTATAAAAATGCCAAAAGATTATTGAGCCTTACAGATCAGTTATTATTATTCAGGAAAGCAGACACAGATCTGGATGAGCTTAAAATTTCTAAGATTAACTTAAACAGCCTGTGCCGTGAAATCTATAACAGCTTTACGCAGATGGCAGCTGTCAAAAATTTAAATTATCACTTTGTTGAAGAAAACACTCCTACTGAAATATATGGTGATTACGAGAAAATAGAAATTACACTTTTTAATATAATCTCCAACGCTTTCAAGTTTACACCTAATGACGGAACTATAAGCATTGAGATCATCGAGAAAACTGACGATGTTTCTATTATTATAGCAGATACCGGAAGCGGAATTCATGAAAAAGATATTGATACTATTTTTAAAAAATTTAAGCAGATTCAGTCTAAAAGCAGTAACGGTTTTGGAATAGGCCTGTATGTGGCCAAATATTTTGTGAACAAACATCATGGAGAAATAACATGTACGAGTAAAGTCGGAAAAGGAACTTCATTCACTATTGTACTTCCAAAAGGAAGAACACATTTTGCAGAAATGAGCATCAATGAGAATCGTCATCAGATGTCACCTATTGTTGGGGAACTTCTTGAAGGAATGCCGGCAGATAACACCAATACTCCTGAAAACAGTAATGAATTATCAAATCCTGAAAATATAAAATCAGCATTAATCAGTCCAAAGAAAGTTGTACTGATTGTGGAAGACAATACCGCAATGAATCATTATCTGGTAAAGCTTTTCTCCAGCAATTATATTGTTTATTCGGCAGCTAATGGACTCGAAGGACTGAAACTGTTGCAAAAACACATGCCTGATATTGTACTGAGTGATATTTCGATGGAAGGTATGAACGGCTTGGATCTATGCAAAAAAATCAAACAAAATGATTATTCAAGCCATATTCCGGTGATACTTCTGACAGCTACAACAAGCAATGACATTCATTTGCAAAGTATTAATGAAGGTGCAGACGATTATGTAACCAAACCTTTTGACAACAATATACTTTTGGCACGTGTAGATGCTGTCTTACGAAACAGAGGCCAATTGCGCAAATATTTTCTGGACAGCATAACACTTCGTGAAAATGCAAATAAGGTCCCCCTTGAATATAAAGAATTTCTCGATAAATGCATCGAAATCATCGAAGCCAATCTCGAAAACAGCGAATTTAATCTAAAAAGTTTCTCTTCTGCAATGGGCATGAGCCATTCCAGCCTTTACAAAAAGATTAAAGCAATTTCCGGGCAAACTGTAAACGGTTTTATCAGATCTATCAGAATCCGAAGAGCCGCAGTAATTATGCTTACTGAAAGCATTAATATCGCACAGGCTGGCCATCAGGTTGGTATAGAAGATCAACGTTATTTCCGCCAGCAGTTTGTAAAATTGTTTGGAATGAAGCCTTCTGAGTATATCAAAAAATACAGGAATTCTTTTAATAAGGAATTGAATGTTATTCAAAAAGAAGATGATATTGTTTAAAATCTAAATCAAAGAATTACATATTCATATCTTTTTATATATCTCTCTAAAAAAAACTAAATAGCATCTAAAAAACAACAGTAATGAAGCGTCATTTATTGCTTTCATTTATAAATTCACAAATTTATCAGAATCGCATTTTTTGAATTCTCACTGCATTTAAGATCGCCAGCAGAGCAACTCCAACATCAGCAAAAACGGCTTCCCACATTGTTGCCAGTCCTCCGGCTCCTAAAATAAGCACTACCGCTTTTACCACAAATGCCAAACTTATATTCTGCCAAACTATTTTTTTGGTTTGTTTTCCAATACAAATAGCTAATGGTATTTTCGAAGGCTTATCATCCTGAATTACCACATCAGCGGTTTCAATGGTAGCGTCGCTTCCGAGTCCTCCCATCGCAATTCCTACATCACTAAGCGCTACTACGGGAGCGTCGTTTACACCGTCTCCCACAAAAGCAACTGTCCCCATTTTTGCTTTAATTTCTTTAACCTTGTTTACTTTATCTTCAGGAAGCAGGTCACCAAATGATTTATCAATTCCTAATTTATCAGCTACAAATTTCACTACAGCACTTTTATCTCCGCTTAACATTGTAACTTTTATATTTAATTTGTGTAACCCTTCTATGGTTTTCTGAGAATCTTCTTTTATGCTGTCAGCAATCGTAATGTATCCCACAAACTTTTTATCAAAAGCTACAGCAATTGTAGTGTACACAATTGAAGAAGTATCGACCTCATAACTAATACCAAACTTGTCCATCAGCTTGAAATTACCCGCCAGAAATTCTTTCCCATCAATGAACGCTTTTAGTCCGTGTCCGGCAATCTCTTCGGTACTTTCAATTTTTATTGAACTGTCTGTTTCACCAACATACTCATGTATAGCAGTTGCAACAGGATGCGAACTCTGACTTTCAACAGCATTGAGCAGCTTTAGTATTTCATCCTTATCAAACTCAGGTTTAAAGACAGTTTCCTGAACTTTAAAAACCCCTTCAGTCATAGTGCCGGTTTTATCCATTACCACATTTTGAATACTGGCCATCACATCTAAGAAATTGCTGCCTTTAAATAAAATTCCATTACGGCTAGCTGCACCGATTCCTCCAAAATAACCAAGCGGAATTGAAATAACTAAAGCACAAGGGCAGGAAATAACTAAAAATACAAGCGCTTTGTATAACCAGGTATTAAAATCGTAATTGTTTATAAAGAAATAAGGCAAAAAACAAATTCCGGCAGCAAGGACTACCACAATAGGAGTATAAATTTTTGCAAACTTTCTGATGAATAATTCTGTTGGTGCTTTTTGGGAAGTTGCGTGCTGTACCAGCTCCAAAATTCTGCTTAGTTTACTCTCTGTATAAGCTGTAGTCACTTTAACCTGAGCTGCTACATTTAAATTGATCATTCCGGCCAAAACAATTTCTCCTTTTGTTTTGGTATCAGGTTTGCTTTCTCCGGTCAGCGCAGCGGTATTGAATGAAGCACTATCTGTCAAAAGTTCGCCGTCAAGCCCTAATTTTTCTCCGGGTTTTAACTGAATTACATCTCCAATATTAGCATCTGCGGCCTTAATTATTTTTGGTTTTCCGTCAATAAGAATAGTAACTGCGTCTGGCCTTTGGTCTAAAAGGCTTTTAATATTTCTTTGTGCCCTCGAAACAGCAAGTGTCTGAAAAACCTCTCCTACTCCATAAAAAAGCATTACAGCTACTGCTTCAGGATATTCTCCGATACTAAATGCCCCAATAGTCGCAATACTCATTAGCAAAAATTCTGAAAAAATGTCTCCACGGATAATACTCATAATTGCATCTTTTATAACTGCATAACCCACAATTAAGTAACCCACAAGATACCATCCTAGTCTTACTGGTCCTGCAAACCACGACTGAGAAATCCAGTTATCCATGACAATTGCGGCAATCAGAAGCATGAAAGACAAAACAGGCAAAAGGAACATTTTAAACATACCTCCTTCCATATTGCCATGGTCATGCCCGTCATCATGACTGTGTCCGGAATGGTCATGACCATCATCAGCCGAATGGCTTTCTGCACTTCTTTTTTTCCCTACGTTTCCGTAAGCTTTTTCAGAATGTGCGCAGCAGGATTGTTCAGTATTTTTGTGAGCCTTATTTTCCATGGTATTTTTTATATTTTCTAATAAAGAGATCGATAAGTCTCTATTTGGATTCCGTATTTTTTACATTATACTATTTTAAACATTTATCGCATATTCCTTTGGCCAGAATCTGAATTTCATCAATCTGCAGCCTGGAATTCATGTTTTCAGGAAAAACAATTTCTTCCTTGCAGGTCGTTTCATGGCACTTTTTACAATAAAAATGCAAATGCATGTCTTTATGACTTTCCTCACTGCATATTTCGGCACAAAGCTTATACTTTGTGGTATTTTCATCCAGAATTTTATGAACCAAACCTTTTTCCAGAAAGGTCTGCAATGTTCGATATATAGTTACTTTATCTGCTTTATGAAAATATTTCTCAATTTCAGCTAATGATAAAGCAGCTGTAACCGTTTCCAGATATTCATAAATTAAGATACGCATCGTAGTTAAACGAATATCTTTATCCTTAAAAACATCCTCAGTCGATTTTTTCATTTTAGCTTACTTTACAGAACCAGAAGGTTTTAATTTTAATCATGCCATTCGTAAATTTACGAAGATATTTCCCTTTCATTTTCCACTGATTCTATTTTAACAACTCAATATTTTTCATCCGGTTAATGTTCGTGCTCACCTGAATTACTTAGTTTGGCATTGACAAAAAAGGTACCTTTGGTAATAATTTTAGTTCCTTCCGGAATTTCTTTCACAGGTGTAATTGCTGTGTAACCTAATTCTGAAACTCCCTTTGAAACTTCAATTTTTTCAAAATTCACACTATTGGAATTTATTTCCTTTTCTTTTTCTTCATTATGTTCCTCACCGGGTTCACCATCGTCTCCATGTTCATCATGCATTTTCGGTTTTTTATCCGTTTTGGCAAAAATGTAATATTTTCCATCTGCCTCAGCAATAGCATCATTAGGAACAGCAGCAGTCAAAGCATTTCCGATACTGATCATGGCAGTGATATTCATTCCGTCTATAAGCCCTGTTTTATTTCCTGTAACAGTACAATGAATCGCAACTGTTTTGCTTTCGTTCTCGAATGATGAGCCAATATTAAATACTTTTGCCGTATAAGATGTATTGGGATTATTGGTTAACGTGAAATTTACTGTTTGTCCAATTTTTACCATCGGAAGATCTTTTTCGAAAACCTGAAGATCAAGATGAATAAGGGTGTTATCTACAATTTCAACTACCGGGGAAGAAACATCTACGTAACTTCCGATTTTGGCAAACTCACTGCTTACTGTTCCACTTACAGGACTAGTGACTGTCAGTGCTGATCTTAAACCCGAAGCACTAATTCCTGCCGGATTTATTCCCATGAGCTGAATTTGTTTTTGAAGTGATGCTTTTCGTGCGCGAAGTGAATTCACTTCAGCCGTAGCACTTTGCAGGTTTTTTAAAGCGCCCGCATTTCCTTCCTGAAGCTCTTTCTGACGTCTCAATTCCTGGTCTGCCAGTATCATTTTACTTCCAATAGTCAGATATTCCTCCTGAAGCTGAATAAACTGAGGATTTTCGATTGTAGCAATAACCTGCCCTTTGCGCACGTGATCTCCCAATTGTACTTTGAGCGATTTAATCACGCCACCGTACAATGAAGTTGCATTGGCTTTATTGTTATTAGGAACCCGCAAGGCCCCGTTTACCTTAATCGAAGCAGTCAGGTTTTTGTTTTCAATAGTTCCGAGCGTAATTCCCACAGCCTTTATCTGATCTTCGGTTAGAGTTGCAATTGTGGCTTCTTCTTCTGTGTGTCCCTGTTCTTTTCCTGCACCGGGTTTTTCGGTTTCAGAAGCATTTTCATTATTTTTTTGTTGACAGCTAATCAAGGAAAAAGTAGCAACAACAGCAATTAGAATTTTTATTTTGACTTTCATTTATGCATTATTTTAAATGATCTGATGAAATTCTGTTATTCTTACAACAGAAATTGCATGACATTGTTATTTATTATTAAAGTAATTAAACTGAACAGCAGATTGATTGTACTGGTTTAAAATATCCAGATAATTCTGGCGTATCCCAACAGCCTGGCTTAGAAACTGCCCCAACTCTGCAAAACTAATTTCACCTGATCTGTAACTTAATGTAGAAGCTTTTATGATTTCTTCTGCCTGTTTTAATCCGGTAGTTTCATAATAGTTCAGCAAGGATAGATTCTTTTCTATTTCTGCAATTGCAGAAGCTTTCTGTGTATGCATTTGCTGTGTTTGATAAAGTAGACTTTTTTCCTGCACTTCTTTCTCTGCCGAAGCCGCTTTTACTTTGTTACGCGCATAACCTGCCCCAAATAACGGAAAAGATGCCGTTGCCGAAAATCCCGTATAAGGATCATTTGCTCCCCATAATCTCTGACTGAAAACCCTTCCTGAAAATTCCGGCATATTGCTGTTTTTTTGTACTGAAATATTAGATTCAGCAATTTTTACATTTTGTTCCTGAAGCACCAGAAGCGGATGAGCACCATTATTTTCAGATAGAACTACATCTGCTTTTTCTAAAGGAGTTTCTAAAGGAAGCAGCCATGCATTCTGATTCAAAAGCATCATTAACTGTTGCTGCTGAACGATCATATCCTTTTTATTCTGGTCCGAAAAAGCTTTAAGTTCCTGCAGTTTTGCATCGGCAGCAATTTTGTCCAATGCTGCTACATCACCTGCTTTCAAGCGAACTTCTGCCGTTTTAAAAAGCAAGGTATAAATACTGTCCAGACGTTTATACAATAACTGTTTGTCCTGCAGATACCACAATTTATAATAAGCCGTTCGCACATCTCTTTTAATTGTGGCATTTAAAAGTCCGGTATTTAATTCGGCATATTTTAACTGTTCATTAAAATAGTCTTTTCGTGCTGCGTAAAGACCCGGCCATGCAACAGCTTGTGAAATTCCGATTTTTAATATTCCACTATTATCTGAAGGCCGGAGATCTTCATTCTCTGCAAATATTCCTGTTTTTGGAATATCTACAGCCGTTTTTACATTCAGCCCGGCAGTTCGAATTTCAGCTTCATTGACCCCAATCTGCTGATTGTTTTTTAAAGCCATTTCTACCGCATGATCCATTGAAATCCTTTCCTGCGCATTTGCAGATCCTAAACCTGCCAGACAAAGCAGTATTATAATGGTTGTATTTCCCATTTTAAATTTTCCATTAAAATTGAATTTAGAATTAAAAATAATATACAGCAACGGCAGTACAAATAAGGTCAAAAACGTAGCAGTTATTAATCCGCCGATTACTACTGTTGCCAAAGGTCTCTGAACCTCTGCTCCTGCACTACTGCTGATTGCCATTGGCAAAAATCCTAATGAAGCCACTGTCGCTGTCATTAATACGGGACGAAGTCTGGTCATTGTACCTTCTTTTACTCTTTCAAATATATCTTTCATGCCTTCTTTTTCGAGCTGATTAAAAGTTCCAATCAAAACGATTCCGTTCAATACAGCAACTCCAAACAAAGCAATGAATCCGATTCCCGCGCTGATGCTAAATGGCATTCCGCAAAGCATTAAAGCAAAAATTCCACCAATGGCACTCATCGGAATTGCGGTAAATATCAAAATGGCTTGTTTGAAAGAACGGAATGTAAAATACAATAATCCAAAAATCAAAAGCAGCGAAACCGGAACCGCAATCATCAAACGTGCATTTGCCTTTTGAAGATTTTCAAACTGACCTCCATACGTGAAATAATATCCAGGTGGCAATTTTACTTTTTCCGATAATTTCTTCTGAATATCCTCAACAACACTTTGAACGTCACGACCTGAAACATTAAATCCTACTACTATTCGGCGTTTTCCTGCTTCACGGCTTATTTGTGCTGGTCCCAATTTATAATTTACATTTGCAACCTGAGAAAGCGGAATCTGATTTCCAGTATTAGTAGGAATCATCAAATTACTTACATCGTCAATTCCACTTCTGTGAATGCTGTCCAAGCGAACAACAAGGTCAAAACGTCTTTCATTTTCATAAACCTGACCTGCACTTTTTCCAGCAAAAGCTGTGCTCACTACGTCATTTACATCCTGAATGGTCAATCCATAATTGGCAATTCGGGTTCTGTCGTATTCAATATTGATTTGTGGCAAACCGCTAACTCGCTCTACTTGTGGAGAAGTTGCACCTTCTACATTCTGAATAACTTTGCTGACTTCTTTTGCATAAACCGAAAGTGTGTCAATATTTTCACCAAAAATCTTAACGGCAACATCCTGTCTAATTCCCGTCATGAGTTCATTAAAACGCATCTGGATCGGTTGGTTTTTTTCAAAGAAAACTCCCGGGATAACTTCCAGCTTTTCGGTAATGGCATCAGCCAGTTCATTATAATCCCTGCCAGATTTCCATTCTTTTTGAGGTTTTAAGACAACCATCAAATCGGTTGCCTCAGGAGGCATCGGATCTGTTGGGACTTCTGCAGCTCCGGTTTTTCCGACAACCATTTTCACTTCATCAAATTGTTTGATAATTCGGGATGCCTGCATTGAAGTTTCGATACTTTGTTTTAAGGAACTTCCCTGTGGAAGAATACAGTGAAATGCATAATCTCCTTCCTGAAGCTGCGGAATGAATTCTCCTCCCATTCTGGTAAAACATAAAATAGCGATCACAAATAAAAAACTGGTGAAACCAACAACAACATATTTAATACTGATCACTTTTTGAAGTAATGGCTGATAAACACTTTGCAACTTCTGCATCATTTTATCACTAAAATTTTCTTTATGGTTTGGTTTTTTAGATAAGAATAAAGCACACATCATCGGGATGTAAGTCAGAGACAAAATCAAAGCTCCAAAAATCGCAAAACCCACAGTTTGCGCCATCGGACGGAACATTTTTCCTTCAACACCAACCAGCGTCAGAATCGGAATGTAAACAATCAGGATAATAATTTCCCCAAATGCAGCACTCGTTCTAATTTTAGAAGCCGACTGAAAAACTTCTTCGTCCATTTCTTCCTGTGTCAGACTTCTCATTGTTTTTCGCATTCCTAAATGGTGCAATGTTGCTTCTACAACAATTACAGCTCCATCGACAATAAGTCCGAAATCAATCGCTCCAAGTGACATTAAATTGGCACTTACACCAAAAACATTCATCATTGCCAAAGCAAATAGCATTGCTAACGGAATCGCTGAGGCAACAATTAAACCTGCCCTCAGATTTCCTAAAAATAAGACCAAAACAAAAATCACAATCAGAGCTCCTTCAACAAGGTTTTTCTCTACGGTACTGATCGCTCTTCCCACCAAATCGGTACGATCGAGAAAAGGTTCGATTGTGACATCATCCGGAAGCGATTTCTGAATAGTAGGCAGTTTTTCTTTGATTCGTTTTACGACTTCATTACTATTTTCACCTTTTAGCATCAGGACTACTCCACCCACGGCATCAACTTCTCCGTTATACGTTAAAGCTCCGTAACGAACTGCTTTTCCAAATCTAACTTCGGCGACATCACTCACATAAATTGGTGCAGCTCCGGTATTTTTTACCACGATCTTTTTTACATCATCCAATGAAGTAACAAGACCTATTCCTCTGATAAAATAAGCGTTAGGTTTTTTGTCAATGTAGGCTCCTCCGGTATTCTGATTGTTTTTCTCAAGTGCGGTGAAAATGTCAGGAATACTTACTCCCATTGCTTTTAACCTGTCGGGATTAACGGCAACTTCATACTGTTTCAATTCACCACCGAAACTGTTTACCTCTGCAATTCCGGGTGTCCCGTACAATTGCCTGGCTACAATCCAGTCCTGCATCGTGCGAAGATCTTTTGCATTATATTTATGCTTGCTTCCTTTTTTAGGGTGAATAATATACTGATACACTTCTCCGAGACCCGTACTTACTGGAGCCATTTTTGGTGTGCCGGCGCCTGGGGGAATTTGATCCTGTGCTTCCTTTAGCCTTTCATTAATAAGCTGTCTGGCAAAATAGATATCCGTTTCATCATCAAAAACCACGGTTATTACCGAAAGTCCGAATCGTGAAATACTTCTGATTTCCTGAATTTTTGGAACAGTGGCTATACTTTGCTCAATTGGAAAAGTCACTAATTGCTCCACTTCCTGTCCCGCAAGTGTTGGACAGCTTGTAAAAATCTGAACCTGATTGTTTGTGATGTCAGGTACGGCATCAATGGATAATTTAGTTGCGCTCCATACGCCCCAAATTATCAAAAGCAAAGTCATTAAACCAATAACGATTTTGTTCTTTATACTGAATTTGATTATATTATCTAACACAATGTAATTTGTTTTACGCTTAGAAAATAGTCTGTTCCACCCAAAAGTGGCGAAAATAGAAATGTGCGCTAACAGATTGCATGACTGCAAAATTAATTTACAGCATGATTTTTAGTGATTCTTAAACAAGAATCACTAACTGAAATACACATCAAAAGAAAATTAAGCGAAAAATTTAGGAGGTTCCCATATACTTCCCGAGTATCTGGAAATAATCTGGCAGTCTTTTATAACTATTTTTTTAAGGATAATAGCGGGTTGCTGAAAATTAAATTCCGGAATTTTAAAATTAAATTTAACTACCGAAACACTACAGCAAGAGCACTGGCAGAATGGTGTACAATGATCATCATGATCTTCATTATGGTTATGTGATACCTCTTTCTGATACGATATAGAATCTGCACAATTATTATAAACATCACTACACGGAACTAAAAGAAGTCCCAGGATATAGATTAATAATATTGTTGTTTTCCATTTCATACCAGACAAATGTATAAAAAAATTTATGCAATCAGATTGCAAAGTGATATACTGACTACAATAGTTGACAAAGTGGTCTTTGTATGTACTTTTAAAGCAAACAAGACACTAATTAGTTAAGGATTAATAATATTGCGGTTCTACAATTAAGTTTAATTATGTAACCACTTATTCCAATTATATAAAATAAAACAAGCTAATCCATGTAATTTTAAAATAATTAATATACTAAAGATCACTTAATAAATAAAATCATGGAAAACTTAATCAATCAGGAAAATCTTGAGGAAATCAGAGAATTTATTGAAGATAAAATTGCGGATGTGCCGGGCAGCTATATACTTATTGGTGCAATTGGCTCCTTGCTTTTATCTTCATACCTTGATAAAACGGGTAAAAAACAAGCGGCTTCTGCAATTGGAAAATTAGCTATCCCTATCATCGGAATCGGACTTGCCAAATACAAAGATGTAATAAAATCTGAGATCGAAAATCAGTTGGAAAAAGTGCAGTCCTAAAAAAATCAGCATATTTTTTCATTTTATTATTTAAGTTGTGCCCACCAATAAAGCCTGAGATTCACCTCAGGCTTTTCTATTTTAAATTATAACTCATTTAATGTATATGAGATTGTGTTTCACTATCCCACACAATCATTCAATTATTGGGTTCTTAATCCAGATATAAATGCAGGCACATTTAATCGAATTTTTGATATCCTTTTTATTCAAAATTCTACATTGCTGCAGGTTTAATTTGAAATAAAACTTCTGGTATGAAATCAAAAACCAAACACAATTACGAAAGAAAAATCTCTCTTTATAACAATTTTAAAAAATAATTTTAAAATTATTCGATAGCATCGTTTAACATAAAACTATGTTTGTTACTTTTTGAGAATAAGGAACAAATTATTATTAATCAAATAAATGCATCAAAAAACAATACCATCTTTACAAATCATGATTTATTAAACTAGGATAATTTTAAAAAAAACTAACAGACTTATTAAAAAAACATCTTGTGTATTCTAAAATTAATTGTATTTTTGCACGCGAAATAAAAAAGCAGGTCCGTTCGTCTATCGGTTAGGACGCCAGGTTTTCATCCTGGTAAGGGGGGTTCGATTCCCCCACGGACTACTTAATTAAGAAAAAGCTTCAGGGAAATCTGAAGCTTTTTTCATTTTAAATAATTTCGAACTTATACGAACAAAAAATTATAAGGTGTGGAACAATGCACATTTTGAAAATACTTTACATTAAGAGAAGCAAAGTATTTTTACTTCCTATCTACTGAAATCATATTTGACTTATCTTCAATTACAATTTTAACTTTATAATGCACACTTTTATCTCTGTGAAAATTGGATGATATTGTATAGATAACCGGTCCTTTTGAAAAATCCTGCTGGTCACCAATAGAGGGCGAGATACTGTATTTATTGTTGTCTAAATCGAATTGTTTTAAGCTCAGCATCAAACTCTGATGTACAGCGGGAATGGTTATTTCAATCTCCCCATACTTTTTTTCCTCTCCTTTCGCTAATTCAGGATGCACTATTTTGATTTTCATAAAAGAAACTTCAGATAAAGGAAAGCTTTTCAATTGAGCATTTTCTAATTCGGGATCAGGTCTCATTTCATTTGAATCTTCTCCCTGGCATGATACCATCAGAAACAAACTAATAAACTGAAATACTAAAAAAAACTTGGCTGTTTGGGTTTTCATAGTTAACGGGCTTTATAGATTTGATACAATTAGAAGCGCTATTCCGGAAATGCAATTATGTTTTTTTAGAGTAAAAAATACAAACTGATATCAGTTTAAATTGAATTGTTATGAAACCATTGCTTTTTCATAAAATAATTATTTTGTAATCATTTACAACACAAATTAGTAAAAAAAATATTTATTTTACTACAATTTAAACCTATTTTTCTTCTATTTTTTTAAAATTTTGTGATATACTTTTCTAAAGAAAAATGAAATCATTAATCACGATTTTGATTAAACGTTTAAATCGAATCTGCATTCAAAATTTCTATCTATACCGTAAATCTTCAAAGTTGAAGAACTAATGTCAGGGACGCACATGATAAATATGCCAATCAGGAAGTTTCTTATTTGATGCAGCGAATTGAAAATCATCGCGGACTAGTCATTCTGGCATCAAATATTAAAACGAATATTGCCGCGGCTTTCACCCGAAGATTTCAATCTATAATTGAATTTGAAGTACCTTCGAAGAAGAAAATAAAAACATTAGCCTCAATCACCTTCTTCAGGGAATAAAAAAAGAATATGTAAAAATGGGAAAAATGATGTAGCCAGATATTATAAAAAAATACATCTGCCAATAAAATTTTTTAATGACAGATGTACTTACAAATTAAATTTCTAATAAATTTTATTTCATCGTATACGAAACACTATTAGCTTCACAAAGCCTAAAATATCCTAATGCAAAATCATTTGTCTCTTTAGTATTGACAATATTCCCTCTAATGTTTCCTGGTGTTGTCCCAAACGGATTTGCACTTGACGCCTCAAAAATTAAATTCATATAATTAAAAAAGTTTTTCGAAATTCCACGATGCACTATTTGAACAGTTTTTCCCGGTTTTAAATCAGTATCTGAAAATTCGTCTGTAATTTCGTTTCCGTTATAAAAATCATCATTAGACATTAAAGTATAAGGAATTTTCAAAAAATCTGTTGTAAAATACGACAGGTAAAAGTTTTGCTGATCAGCCGGATCATCATAAAAAATAGAGAGCACCAATAAGTCAGGACCTGATATGTCAGGTCTGTATTCTTGTTCTATTTTTTTAATTGGTGTAACAGAAATCATTTTTTCTACAGCGGTAAAACTTTTTCCCTCAACATCAACAAAAAGAGTGTACTCCATATTAAGTACTGGAATGAAGTCGTTACAAACATACGAACCCGCTTCTGTTTCTGCAAAAGTAAAAACAACACCTTCGCTGTTTTCAACACGTACCTGTGCTCCCGAAACTTTTGGCGTACTAGTATTATAATAAGGAGCCATTTTACTTATTTTTATAGTTTGTACCTTTCCGTCAGTATCTTTATTCCAAAGGATTTCAGCATCAATTACTATCTTAGCTTCTCCTGTTTCAAGATCAAGATTCACCACCTCTTCACAAGAAGATAACAATAAAATAAAAAGAAGACTACATAAGATTAGTACTTTACTTTTAAAATTATTTTTTACAGCTTTATTCATATTGTTAAAATTTAAAATTATAAGAAACACCTGGAACCAATCCGTAAATAGATAGTTTTTTTGTCTCGTTTACTCCTGTATCCTCATTTGTTTGAAATGTAATAGAAGCGGCATTTTTTCTGTTATAGATATTATAGATACTAAAAACCCAATAGCTTTGCCATCCTTTCTTTTTATCCGGTTTTGGCGTGTAAGTTGCTGCTAAGTCTAAGTGATGATAAAGTGGAAGTCGGTTTCCATTTCGTAATGAAAAATTAGGCACGTTAAAACCGCCAAATTCATAATATCCGTTTGCATAGGTCACAGGCTGACCCGATTGCAATGAAAAATTAGCATTATAAGACCACTTTGCACTTCGTTCATAAGTAGCGACAACGCTTAAGCTATGCAATTTATCATATCCTGATAAATACCAGTTGCCATTTGCAATTCCGGGTTCTTCCGGAGTTCTTCCCGGAGTTTTTTGTTCTGCTCTTGACAAGGTATAAGAAACCCAACCGTTAAATCGACCAGTATTTTTTCTGAATAATAATTCCATACCATACGATCGGGCTTTACCACTCAAGATTACCTGTTCTATATTGTTGTTTGCTAATAAATTGGCGCCATCTACATAATCAATACGATTTTGAATCTTTTTATAAAATAATTCTCCCTCAAAAGAATAATCACGGTCTTTTATATTCTGAAAATACCCTATCGCATATTGATCCAGTAATTGCGGTTTCATAAAAGGTCCGCTTGGTGTCCAGAGATTCATTGGCAAAGGCGATTGCGTGTTAGACAACATGTGAATGTATTGTGCCATTCTGTTATAACTTGCTTTTATAGATGCATCTTCGCTAAAAGTGTATGATAATGCCGCACGAGGTTCAAAATTATCAAATTTACTTATGATTTCGCCTCTTTTATAAGATATTGTTCCGGTTGGAGCACCCTCTTCATAAATATTGTATTTTGGATTGTACACGACTGATTGTCCATTGTCGTAAGTACTTATTTCCTCGTTTCCTAAACGATAGAACATACTATAGCGAAGTCCGTATCGGAGATTTAGTTTCTCTGTAATCTGATGTTCAAAGTCTAAGTAAGCAGCAGATTCTAAAGAGTATTTTCTATCCAGTTGTTGGTAATTGTACTGTGAATCTGAGCTTGAAGGCCGGACTGTTCCGGGATTAAAATTATAATAAGTACCTTCAACTCCGTAGTTGAGTTTAAAATTTGGATTAACGGATTGAATCCAATTGTATTTTAAACCATAGGTTTGAACCATGTTTTTCCATTTGAACTCCTGAATATCGAGGTTAAGATTAAATTTATAATCACTATAGAAAACAGCTAAGTTGGTGTTTAAGTTATCTGAGAATCTATGCTTCCAGTTGAAAATACCCATCGTATTTCCAAATTGAATGTCTACCAGATTGTTTAGGCGAATAACGTCATTTCCTAAATAACCAGAAAAGCTAACTGTATTATTCTCGTTAAGGCGATAATTAAATTTAGCGTTAAGATCATAAAAACTAATGCCAGCCCTGAGATCTGTTAATTTTAAAAACAAATTTGCATAAGTAGTACGCCCACCAATTATAAAAGAGCCCTTGCCTTTTTTTATGGGGCCTTGTACTAAAAGACGGCTGGAGATCAAACCGATTCCTCCGTTAACTTTATAATTTTCAATATCTCCTGTTTGTTGATTTACATCAAGAACAGAGGAAACTCTTCCTCCAAACTTAGATGGAATGCCACCTTTATACAAATCCATTCCGTTAATCATATCAGCATTAAAAACAGAGAAAAAACCAAACATATGCGAATCTCCAAAGACAGGAGCGCCATCCAGTAAAATAAGATTCTGGTCTGCTGCGCCACCACGAACATTAAAGCCAGAAGAAGCTTCGCCGGCATTAGTTACTCCAGGCAATGTCAATAATGATTTTAAAGGATCCGGCTCTCCCATAGCAGCCGGAATTCTTTTAATTTCTTCCATTGTAAGTTTATTGACACTCATCTGGGTATTTCTCACATCAACTGCTTTTGAGTTGGTAATAATCACCTGTTCCAGCTGCTGACTGTCAGCATTCATAATAAAGTTTATTCTTTCATCGTCAGAAATTGTTATTAGCTTTTCTCCATTTTTAAAGCCAACATAACTCACGATAACCGTATAAGTCCCTTTATTCAATTCTAATGAAAACATTCCGTTTCCATCTGTTGTAACACCTGTTTCCAGTTCTTTAATAAAAATATTGGCGCCAATAACAGGCTCTTTATTCTCATCTAAAACCTGTCCGGTTAACTTGCTTTTTTTTTTGGCCGTAGCGGGTTTACTATTTTTTTGCTTTACGAAAATATTATTGCCGACAATAGAAAACTGAATGGAATTGTTTTTGTTAAGCTCATTAATAAGTGCTTTTATTTCGATATTTTTATAAGTATGTTTTTGATCGAAATACTTTTGACTGGTATTAATCTGATCTGTAAAAGCAAACTTAAAATCTGTTTGGCTCTCAATTTGCTTAAAGACTTCTTTTAATGTCATATTTTGATCTACTGTTACTGTAATTGTTTGGGAGTAGATACATAAACTGAATAAAAAAAAGCACGTTGAAATTATATGCTTCATGAATTTTTGTATTTTTGAATTATTATTAAATGGGACAGCTCTATACTGCCCTGATTATGAGGAGGATGTTTAGTTTCGCGGCTAGTGCATCCTTTTTCTTTTCTATCGAAAAGTAATCTGTTTTAAATCTTCATTTATTTCAAAGTTTAGGTTATACATTTCTGATACTAATTGTAGAATTGTTTTTAAATCTTCTTTTTTATTGATTCGGATTGTAATCCTTTGATTATCGTATTGTTCAGGAATAATCATTTTATAGCCATAATTCGCCATTATATAATCACTTACAGCGCTTAATTTTTCGTTTTCAAAATCTGCAAACCTGTTAAATTCTAAAACTTTAGCAACATTTTTTCCGTAAATAAATTTTTCTCCCGGTTTAAGTATCCATTTCTTGTCCTGGTCTTTTATACTCATTTGAACACTTCCTTCGTAAAGGAAAACCGTAACTCCTTTTTGTACATTTCCCTGAACCGTAAAACAAGTTCCTAACACAGTAGTTGTTGTCTCATTGCAAAAAACCTGAAACGGATATTTTTTGTCTTTTTTGACTTTAAAATAAGCTTCTCCTTCTACAACAATCTTTCTGTTGGTTTCAAAATTATTGGCATAAGTAATTTTAGAATCCGGACTAAGTTCTACTCTCGAACTATCCGGCAGCCCAACTATTTTTATTGTAGAAGTCGTATTTTCAATTGTATTTGAAGTAAGGTAAAAAGTATCCTGTAATGGACTTGTGTTAAGATAAATGCCAGTTCCTGTCAACATACAAATGATAACTGCTGCTGCTGCAACATAACGCCAAATTTTAATCTTTGGTTTTTTAGCAGCAAAGGTTTTAGACTGGAATTGTTGCCAGGAAGCTTCTTTTTGATCCTCAGAATGCGAAAAAGGAATTTCACTCCATAATTTTTCAAATTCCTTATCCAGTTTTTCTTTATCCATGACTTTTTATGGGTTAAGTTTTTTACAATAAAATCCTTGCTTAGAAAAAACACTATACACCATTTCCTGAATGTCTCTGTTGGTTTCTATTCTAAGAATCCTTTCTCGGTTTTTAAAATCAAAATTGATAATACAATCAGAAATGATGAATTGTAAAAGCGTTACAAGCAGACTTGCATCCTTCTTTGTTCTGACATTCGTTTTATACGCTTCAATATGCATTTTTGTTCTCGTTTTTATATATAACAAACGAGAACTAAAAAGTTCCTAATCGTTTTCGACTTTTTTTCGAATAAATTTGCTGGCGAGATAAATATGATTAGCAATCGTTTTTTCAGAAAGGTCTGTAATTGCTGCAATCTCCTTATAGCTAAGGTTTTCCAGTTTATGTAAAGTAAATATTTTTTGCTGCTGCTCAGGAAGCTGATTTATGAAAGTTTGTAGTTTTTCCTGCCTTTCTTCAAAAATTCCTGTTTCAGTATCTTCCTGCTCTGGGTTAAATTGTGAAGGATCGAGCTGTATAATTTTATTTTCGCGGTTAACGTGATTAATTATGATGTTTTTGCATATTGTAAACAATTGTTTATCAAATAAAACATCTTCATTAAGTAATGCTCTTTTATCGTACAACCTTAAAAAAGTCTCCTGAAGAAAGTCCTGTGGAGTAAGAACAGTAAAATTAAATCTTTTGGCAATGTTAATCAATCTATCGTAGTAATTTAAATAAGCCTGTTTAAAAGCAGCTTCATTGCCTTTTTTCAAACTTAATATAAACTCTCTGTTCTCCATAATATATCATGATAATAGATAACTCAATGCCTAAAATAATATTGCATTCAAATACTATAACCTTCCGGTAATTTCGCGATTCTCAAATGAGTACAAAGAACAGCAATTTATTCTTAAAATTTATATGAAAATTAATTTTTAAGTCATTTTAAAATATAACTAACCCTTATGTCTTCTCATAAACTATAGCTTTTTTTGGTCTAAAACTTAATTTTTTGATATAATTTAAAAATAAAAATCCTACAATTAAATATTTTTGTACATTTACACAACTTTTAAAAAGTTTTAAAACTAAAAATTCATTTTAATCGTATATACAAGAAACGATAATCTAATTAGAGAAAATTCAATTCACTGAACTGTTTTTGGAAAAACATTGAATCCTATCTAGTTTCTGGTTGTCGTTTTTTTATTCATTAGAATCATCTGTAAAATCCTTCTCTAGTTCCAAATCATAATAAATTTCTTATTATTAGGATTAATAAATCAAATTGGATATTTATATTTACTTTATAAATTGAAATAAATTAAATTGGATTTTTTAGAGAAAGCGTATAGCTATAATTTTGAAGGCATTACTAACGACGTTTATCAATTTCGTTTCATTAGTGCAGGCATACAGGAAATAACGAAAATTGTTTCCATTTCGCCTATAAATAAAAAACTAAATTGGTACAGCGTAGGTTTTGGAAATCTGGAAAATCATGAAGATGCCATAACTGTTAATGATCTTGCCGAAATTAACAACAATGATTATGATGAGGTTTTAGCTACTGTATTTATGTGCATTCTTCATTTTTTCATTTCTAATCCTGATCATACTATTTTGTTTTTTGGAAACACACTTCATAAACACCGTTTGTACAAACAAAAAATTTCTTCAAATATCAACCTTCTAAAACAATATCTGGAAATTTCAGGAGGCATAACAGAAGAGAATATTAGGCTCATAGAAAAAAAACAAACGATCAACCGAAAAGGAAGGGAACACATCAGGACTATTAGGGAAAAAGATCTTACATCACTTAATAACAGTATTGAAATAAAAAGCATTGAGAAATACAACACATCTAAAACATCTGATTATCAATTTGTTTTATTTAAGTTAAAAAAAGATCTGTAATTATTGAAATAATAAAAAAATAGTATATTTGTAACATTATGGGAGCAAAACAATTAAGAGAATTAGTCGAAAACCAAATAGAAAAATCTACTAATTTCTGGGCTGGTCGTCCTAAGATGACTATCCAGGAGTTAGAAGCCGTAGAGAAATTTGCAAAAGAAAAAAGTAAGCTTTTTGAAAGAGTATTTGATTCTCCCGAAAAAATAGATAAAATAAGCAAAATGCAAAATAGCGCATTATAATTTATATCCTTACATTCAAATCTTAACCATCTAAGCAATTAGATGTTTTTTTTTATGTTTGGTATATATTTTATAATTCTGTAAATCCTGTAAGAAATTATATAAAGAGAAGTGTTTTTTAGTTTGTCAATTTGTAAAAACAAATGACATTATGAAAACTTTTTTACGCAATAATGGTTTAGGTATCTGCTTTTTAGCATTATTTATTGTAGCATTATTTGGGCAGATAATTTTTGGTTTTAAAGAACATAATAAAGAACTTATAGAAGAAGGCAGTACAGCCATTGAATTTTCGGCTTATCTTGTTTCCGGCCACTTTATCCAGTCTACTTTCGAAAATTGGGAAAGCGAATTTCTGCAAATGGCCTTATTTGTTGTATTTACCATTTTTCTGATGCAGAAAGGTTCTTCTGAATCTAAAGATTTTGATAAGGAAGAAGAAGAAGTAGACAGAGAACCATCACCTATCCGAAAAGACGCACCATGGCCTGTAAAAAAAGGAGGATTGGTTTTAAGCCTTTACAAACATTCACTTACCATTGTTTTATTTTTATTGTTTATAGCCTCATTTATAGCTCATTTTACGGAAGTCTTAAAGACGAGAACGAACAGCTATCACTCAAAGGGTTGCCTATGGAATCTGCATCAGATTATATTGGGGATTCGAGGTTCTGGTTTGAATCTTTTCAGAACTGGCAAAGCGAATTTCTCTCTGTATTTGCAATTGTAATACTTTCCGTTTATCTGCGGCAAATTGGATCTTCACAATCTAAGCCTGTAGATGCGCCACATATGGAAACAGGTGGATAATACTTAAATCTTAAAAAAGGGATTTTATCAATTAAAAACTTATCATTATGCACACAGTTACACCCTGGAGCGCAACTGCGCAGGCAGATATTGAAAATAGTGACATCCTTTTGGAAAGGAAATTTCTTAATTACACTTATCAATTTTACAATACAGGCGATTCGCTCTGGATTGTAGTGGTCATGCCAGAAAATGGAAAAATAGCCTTTCGTGCAGCATTTGGTATGAATAGCTGTTTTGAAATTGTCAATCTTTTTGATGACGAAGACACGATTGTCATTATACTAAATTCAAGACTTGGAGCGTATGAAATCCGGGTTAATTTTCCGGATCTGACAATACCTTTGTTACACTATACAACTACTTTCAAGGGAAATACGGCCTTGATGATTCCGTTTTCGCCACGGGACATACTTCCGCTTACCCAAAATGGAAATATAGAAAACACAAGTGGAAAAATTCATATGGAGCAATTTGGATCCAGATCAGGATTATTATTTGCGAGCATTACAAAACCACGAACAGGGTCTTTTTTTTATTTTCAAAATCTTACTTCATTGTCTGAATACTGCGAAGCAACTAAAACGGAATCAAAAAATACGGTTGGAGGAAACTGGCCCGAAATTGGATTTCAGCTTCCTGCTACTGACGAATTACCACTTCCATCAGGAAAAGCTTTTACAATTTCAGATGCTTATGTAGTATTTGATACTGAAATATTTGAAGAAACATCTGCCATCTGTGAACATTTTTTAAATAATCTTGTTAAGGTTTATAAAGTGCTGCAGCAGCCCAGAATTGAATATCATGACTGGCCTGAAATTGCTAAAAAAGTAGCAACAGATTTAACTAATAACAAAGGTGCGTGGACACAAAAAAACGGAATTCCGTATTTGAATGCCTACTTATGCGATTATGAAACACCTCCTGAAAGCATGGTTCAGTTTGCTGTACTTACTCCATTTAAAGAATATGAAGAATGGATTGCTGAAAAACAACCAGTTTGCCATGATTTGATTAAAGGTGTGCCCGCTTTTTACGACCCAAAAATAAATTGTATAAATCGCTGGCTTCCTTCAATGGTTGATAAACTGGATCAGTCTGAGGAACAAAAGAAGGAAATGGTGATGGATTCCTGGTATTTGCATCATCCGTTAATGAATTTGGCAAGACTGGCTTTGGCAGGTGACAAAACTTCAGAGAAACTGGTATTGGATTCTATAGAATATGTTATAAAAGTTGCTCATCATTTTAAATATGAATGGCCTGTATTTTATAATATGGAAACCCTTGAAATAATCAAAGAAGAAACAGAACCAGGTGCTGGGGGAGAAAATGATGTTCCGGGTTCTTACGCGCATTTAATGCTGCTGGTTTTTAAGTTAACTAAAGAAGAGCGCTATTTAAACGAAGCAAAAAAAGCAGCAAAAAAATTAGCAGATTTGGGGCTAAACATTTTATATCAGGCTAATAATACCGCTTTTGCAGCAGGTGCATTATTAGAATTGTATAAAATTACCAATGAAAAATTATACCTGAATTTAAGTTATACCTGCCTGACGGGATTGTTTAAAAATATTCAGCTGTATGATTGCAGATACGGGTTTGGCAAAAATTACAGTAATTTCTTCTCCATTTTCCCACTAAATGATGCGCCGTATACTGCTGCATATGAAGAGTTAGAAGTATATGCTGCTTTATCAGAATATATGGTTCAGGCGAAAGATGTTGAAATTTTGCCGGCACTAAAAACGCTGCTTCCTGAATTCATTAAATATGCTGT
Organism: Flavobacterium flavigenum; assembly: GCF_027111255.2. Classification (NCBI taxonomy): domain Bacteria; kingdom Pseudomonadati; phylum Bacteroidota; class Flavobacteriia; order Flavobacteriales; family Flavobacteriaceae; genus Flavobacterium; species Flavobacterium flavigenum. The sequence continues at coordinate 963,215 of NZ_CP114285.2, forward strand.
TGGCCGGATTGCTTATTATTATCCAACGATGCTGCCTAAAGAAATGCTCTCTGAAGAAGTCAAAACGGGAGAAATTCAGGCTGATCTGTGGGTTCCGCTGGAAGATTTATACAACGGCTGGCAACAAAGTGGTCAGGTTGGTCAGGAAGTATATGGAGCGGGAATGGCATTTGGCGTTGTTCCTAGGCAATACATCAAAATTGAAGAAGATTTTCTTCTTTTTATCGATTATCCTGCTCCATATCATAAAAGAGGAAAAGCTATCACAATAAAACTTGATGGAGATAAGGACCTGTGCTACAATTTAAAAATTATAAAACTTAATAATCACAAGATTCAGATGAAAGTATTTCAGAATAATGAAATTCTTAAACCATTCAATAAAAGTGCTGAAAGGCATGAATATGAAATTTCGGGTCTGGGTGTAATTAAAGTTCAATGGTGATATAACAAAACCAATATACCTCATTGTAAATATAACAATCTGACAAATTTTAATCAAACTCTTTATAGAACAAATATGGAAAATTTAACAAACTACTTTGGGCAAAACATAAAAGACAAAAGAATTGTGATTACTGGCGGTACAACCGGAATAGGAAAAGCAATAGCCGATTTATTAGTATCACTAGGCGGGCGCGTGCTTATTTTTGGAAGAGATCACGAAGATTTTAAAAATGCATTTGATGACATCAAACAAAAATTTCCTGACTGTGAACTTTATGGCACTCCGGCCGATGTAACTATAAAGGAAGATATAAATAAAATCTTAAAATTGGCAGATGATGAGCTTGGCGGAATAGACATTCTGATCAACAATGCCGCTTTGCCTGCTGACGGTCTTACCGGAACCAATTACGAAGACTATAAATATGTCATTGACACCAACATTACCGGGTATCTGGCCTTTGCAGAGGAAGCTGTTTCCAGGATGAAAAATCAAAAATCAGGGCATATTATAAACATCGGATCAATGAGTGCAGAATCAAAGTCCCCAAAAAGTACGATTTATGTTGCCACGAAACAGGCAATAAGAGGTTTCAGTACTTCTTTACGTAAGGAAGTTAATCCTTTCGGAATCAAAGTTTCTCTTATTGAGCCCGGAGCGGTAACAAGTGACATGCAGCCCGGTTCAAAAGAAGAGCACAACGAAAAAATAGATAAAATGGAAATGCTGAAAGCAGAAGACATTGCCATGAGTGTTTTATTTTGTTTGTCCCAGCCTCAAAGATGTGATATTGTAACTATGCAGATACGTCCACATCTGCAGATTATTTAGACAGTCTACAAAGAAATGGTAATTGTGAAATATAGTTAAGCAATTGTATAAAATAGCCGTTTTTATATCATTTAAATTTGAAAAACAGGAGACCCCTACAACATAACACCCTGTTAATCTGTATTTATAAATAACAGATTTCTAAAAAAGATCCTCCAGATTTTAATTTTAACTATGTAAAAATTCATTAATCAGTATGAAAAATTTTCAAGATGACAAACAACGCGATTTGTCTATAAACAAATCAGACGGAACCAACAAATTCCTGACTACCGATCAGGGTGTCCGAATTAATGACGATAATAATTCGCTTAAAGCGGGCGAAAGAGGCCCTTCCCTATTAGAGGATTTCATTTTAAGAGAAAAAATCACCCATTTTGACCATGAACGTATTCCGGAAAGAGTAGTTCACGCACGTGGCTCAGGAGCACATGGCTTTTTTGAAGTCACCAATCCAATTCCAGAATTGACAAAAGCTGGTTTTTTAAAAGAAGCCGGAATTAAGACTCCCGTTTTTGCAAGATTTTCTACCGTTGCCGGTTCTCGCGGATCTACTGACCTTGCAAGGGATGTTAGAGGATTTGCTGTTAAATTTTACACACAGGAAGGTGTTTATGACCTGGTTGGAAACAATATTCCCGTATTTTTTATTCAGGACGCATCAAAATTCCCGGATCTCGTTCATGCAGTAAAACCTGAGCCACACAACGAAATGCCTCAAGCCGCGTCTGCACATGACACATTTTGGGATTTTATATCTTTAATGCCGGAATCAATGCACATGATTATGTGGGCAATGTCTGATCGGGCGATTCCAAGAAGCTATCGTATGATGGAAGGTTTTGGAGTTCATACCTTTAGATTGATAAATGAAGCTAATGAATCTACTTTTGTAAAATTTCATTGGAAACCAAAATTAGGAACCCACGCTGTAGCCTGGGATGAAGCACAAAAAATTTCTGGTAAGAATCCGGATTTTCACAGAGAAGATTTATGGCAGGCAATAGAAATGGGTAATTTTCCTGAATGGGAATTAGGCGTCCAGGTAATCCCATCAGAGGATGAAAACAAATATGAATTTGATTTACTTGACCCAACAAAAATTGTTCCCGAAGAACTAGTTCCGGTTACTATTGTTGGAAGAATGGTACTGAATAAAAATCCCGATAATTTCTTTGCAGAAACAGAACAGATTGCTTTTCATCCTGGACATGTTGTTCCCGGAATTGATTTCTCTAATGACCCATTGTTACAAGGAAGATTATTTTCTTACACAGATACACAGCTTACCAGATTAGGCGGGCCAAATTTTCATGAAATTCCAATTAACAGAAGCGTTGCTCCCGTTCATAATAATCAGCGTGATGGGTTTATGCGTCAGGAAGTTAATAAAGGCCGTGTAAGTTATCATCCGAATTCACTAGGCGGCGGATGTCCGTATCAGGCTCAAATTGCCGAAGGCGGATTTTCTAGTTTTAACGAACGTATTGAAGCACACAAGGTGAGAGAAAGAAGCGAGAGTTTTGCAGATCACTTCGGTCAGGCAAAATTATTCTTTAACAGCCAGACCCCTGAAGAAAAAAGCCATATCGTAAAAGCGCTTCGTTTTGAACTTGGTAAAGTAGAAACTACTGCTATCAGAGTAAGAATGCTAGGACTTCTTTCGCAAGTGGATGCACAATTAGCTGAAAAAGTCGCATTAGGTTTAGGGGCTTCTGTACCTCCAATACCTGAATTTCCTGCTAATAAAGGAGTTTCTCCGGAAAACGAAGGCGGAAATCAGGAACCTAAAACGGTTGAATCCTCTGTTAGTGTATCAGAAGCATTAAGTATGGTTAAAAACCCAACTAACTCACCTACAATCGAATCCCGAAAAGTTGCTATACTTTGCTCAGACGGAGTTTCTGAGGCTGCAGTAATGAATATCAAAAGTGCCCTTAAAAAGCAAGGCGCAAAAGGATGTGTGATTGCCCCACATTTAGGATCTGTTCTTACGGACTCTGATGGAGCACTTGCTGCTGAATTTAGTTTCCTAACGGCATCATCAGTTTTATTTGATGCAGTGTATGTGCCTCACGGAATTGGACTTAATGTTTTAGCAGAAAATGATGATGCCCTGGAATATCTTAATGATGCATACAAACATTGCAAGGTTATAGGAGCTGACGGAGAAGCATCTGAATTATTGAGCGCAACCACTTTTGCATCAAAACTAACAAATGATGATCCCGGAATTATTATTACCAGCGAAGTAGGATCTGAAGCATTTGCCCAGGAATTTATCGATGCAATGGCAATGCACCGTTTCTGGGATCGTGAACCAAACTTATATATTTAATTAAAAAAAACAACCATGAAAAATTCAGAAAAACAAGGTCAGACAAATGCGACCCAAGGAAAAGCAACTGAAACAAAAGCTATAAAAAATAATGACAAAGCAAATATTGTAGCACCAGCCGCTGATGCAGCAACCGAATTAAAAGAACTTTTTGTTGACAGCCTGAAAGATATTTACTGGGCAGAGAACGCACTTGTTGTCGCACTGCCAAAAATGGCTGCTAATGCGAGTTCTCCGGGACTTGGAAGCGCAATTTTAGAACATCTTGACATAACTCAGCTTCAGGTCGAAAGGCTGAAACAAGTTTTCGACCTTTTAGGCGAAAAAGCCGAAGGGAAAAAATGCGAAGCTATGGCCGGATTACTCAAAGAAGGCGACAGTATTCTTGAAGAAACAACCCCGGGACCTGTTAGGGATGCTGGTATTATTGCTGCTTCCCAAAAAATTGAACATTATGAAATAGCTACATACGGAACGTTGGTTGCTTTTGCAAAAACACTCGGAGAAAATGATGCTGCAAAACTATTAACACAAACACTTGCAGAAGAAAAAGAGGCAGATTGTATACTTAACGATGTTGCTTTAAATGTTGTAAATATGGTAGCAGCTGAGTAATACTATTTATTTTAAATTATTTAATATCAATTTTATTAGAAAAACATCTGTTATAACGACAGATGTTTTTTGTATTTATTATATAATTTGTTTTTGTTATGTATAAAACTGCTTTACATCCTCTGGTAGATAATTCCAGCAAAATATTGATTCTCGGAACAATGCCCGGCGATCAGTCTATCGCTAAACAACAATTTTACGGTAATAAAGGAAACCATTTCTGGAAAATCATGTTTACTATTTTTAATGAAGATTACAGCCAGTCTTATGAGGACCGAAAAATCTTTTTGAAAAAACATAAAATTGCCCTCTGGAATGTTTTAGCATCCTGTGTGAGGGAAGGAAGCAGCGATTCTAAAATAACCAATGAAACAGTAAATGATTTTTTAAATTTTCATAAACAATATCCAAACATTCAGTATGTGTTTTTTGAAAGTAAATCGGCAGCTAAATTTTTCCATAAATATACAACTCCACGAGCAGGTATATCTTATCACACCCTTCCCTCAACCAGTGGCTTAAATGCAGGAATCTCATTCGATCAAAAAGTCGAAATGTGGAAAATTGTAGCAAAAACAGCAAATGATTGAAGCTAAATTAGATTGAAATTTTATTAAAAGGAATAATCTAATTATATAAATAAATTGTTTTATAGTGTAAAAATTCTCATTTGTGCCTTTAATACTTTTAATCATAATGAAATAATTAATGTGAATTTTATGGAAGAGTTTTTCAGGGATATTATAAATCATATAAAGGGATATTATAACAATATTGTTGACCTTACACCAAAATTACTACTGGCTGTTGCTGTCATTTTAATTTCATGGTTTATTGCATCACGTGTCAGGGGATTTGCAGACAGAAGATTAAAAATCAGAATGCATGACCCATTATTGGCAACTTTTATTGCAAATCTTCTTAAAGCAGTTCTTATTATAATTGGCTTCCTGTTTATGTTTCGTGTTATCGGACTTACGGGTGTAGCACAAAGTATTCTTGCCGGAGCCGGAATATCAGCTTTTATCATTGGGTTTGCCCTCAGGGATATTGGTGAGAATTTTTTAGCCGGTATTTTACTGGCATTCAAAAGACCATTTTCTGTAGGGGATATAATTGAAACTAATGGCGTAAAAGGGAAAGTAGTAGCCCTTAATTTACGTGATACCCAAATAAAAAGCGCCAGCAAAAACATTTATGTGCCGAACGCCCTTTTAATAAAAAACACACTCATTAATTTTAATAGCGATGGATATTTACTGCAGGATTTTACCATTGGACTTGAATATGGTTCTGATTACAGAAAAGCCTTAAGCTTAATTACCGAAGTATTAAAAAAAGATAGTGAAATCGTAGATAAGGATTATTTTAATTCGGCTGTAGTTTCCGGCATTACAGGAAATACCGTTCAGATTAATGTGAGATACTGGGTAAAAACAGATCTTTCTATAAGTGAGCATCTGTCAGAAATGATTATTAAGGTTACAGAAATGCTGAAAGAAAACGGATTTAATATTAAATAAATTATGGATTATATACATATAATAAATCCTAATTCTAAAGATGATTTAGAATTAGGATTTTATTTTTGATACAAACTATTGCCATGGATCTAATACAACTTTCACACAGCCGTCTTCTCTTTTCTTAAAAATATCATAAGCATGAGAAATTTCAGATAAGGGCAATCGGTGTGTAATAATATCATCCAGTTTTACTTTGCCCTGAACTACATATTCTAAAAGCTTATCGATATGTTTATGGGCAGGAGCCTGGCCACCTTTAAGAACTATTCCTTTGTCAAAAAACTGGCCAATAGGGAAATTATCATAATTTACCCCATAAACACCTAATACGGAAACAATACCGCTACGTCTCACAGCACTCATACAGGCCTCAAGAACTTTAGTAGACCCTTTTTCAAAATTTACTGTAGCTTTTACACGATCAGCAAAACTACGATCTGGCTCGAAACCAACTGCATCAATACACACGTCTGCTCCACGGCCTTGTGTAAGCGCCCGAATTTGCTCTACTACATCTTTTGCGCCATCTTCCCAAAGTATTGTTGTAGCTCCTGTTGTTGCTTTTGCTTTGTCGAGTCGAAATTGTAAGGTATCTACAATAATAACCTGACCAGCTCCGCGAAGCCAGGCACTTTTGGCAGCCATTAATCCCACAGGACCGGATCCAAATATGGCTACAGTCTCCCCTCCTTTCACCTCTCCCCAGTCTACTCCTGTATATCCGGTTGGAAAAATATCAGTCAGGAAAAGCACTTCTTCGTCTGTCAGATTCTCAGGAACGATTCTGGGACCATAGTTGGCATATGGTACCCGAACATATTGTGCCTGACCTCCATCATACCCGCCGTATAAATCGGTATAGCCAAAAAGTGCACCTCCTTTTTCCGTCAATATTCCTCCTTCTGGTCCATAATTTTCAGGGTTGCTATGCTCGCAATTTCCCGGCACATCATGATTACAGAAAAAACAATTTCCGCATGCAATTGGAAAAGGGACTACAACCCGGTCTCCCCTTTTAAGATGGGTAACGGCAGAACCTGTTTCTTCTACTATTCCCATAAACTCGTGTCCCAGAACCATTGGCCTTGGCTGGGGGAAACCTCCTGAATAAATATGCAAATCAGATCCGCAAATTGCAGTTGAAGTTACCTTTAAAATAATATCATCTTTCTCTTTTAGTTTAGGATCATCTACTGTATCATATTTAATCGATCCCGGTCCGTGTATGACTGCTGCTTTCATATTATATTTATTAAAAATTAGGATCGTAAGTAACTATTATTAAATATGTTAGTTTTACATTATTTATCACAACTCTTACATTAAATACACAATGGCAATCCTATAAAATTTCAAAATAAAATTGTAAGAATTCAATACTCATGCACAGTAGCTTTGATATTGTTTGCCTTAACAAACTTTAAAAAAAGGCCTTTTAATTGAAAATTTTTATTTTAAAAATTACATTATGGATTCAGAAAACACATTAAAAAACTCCAGCATAACTTCGGGTGAAAATGTTTCATTTTGGATTGATTCTTCGCCTATCATTTCTGGCGATAAGCCAAATAAGGATATTCACACAGAAGTACTTATTATTGGAGGCGGAATTGCCGGGCTAACCACAGCTTATAAATTGCTCAAAGCAGGAAAAAAAGCAGTAATTGTTGAAGACGGTTTCATTGGCAGCGGCGAAACCGGACGTACAACAGCCCATTTGACCTGTGCCTTAGATGACCGTTATTACTTTCTCGAAAACACTTTTGGAGAAGCAGCAGCAAAACTAGCTGCCGAAAGTCATGCTGCAGCTATAGATGAAATCGAAAAAATTGTTGATGATTTAAATATCAACTGTTCTTTTAAAAGAGTAAACGGCTATTTATTTCTTCATCCTACTGACAAAGAAGAAAACTTAGAAAAGGAATTTAACGCTACACAAAGAGCTGGATTGAAAACTGCTTTACTAAAAGGAATTCCTGCATTAGCAAATTGTGAACAACAATCGTGCGTAGCTTTTAGCAATCAGGCGCAGTTTCATGTATTACACTATCTAAAAAGGCTCACTGATGCTGTTATTTCGCTTGGCGGAATCATCTATACCGAAGCCCATGCAGAAAATATAACGAGAAAGGGAGCTAAAGTAAATGGCTTTACTTTTTCGGCAGATCATATTGTTGTAGCCACAAATACCCCGATTAATGATATTTTGACCATGCATACGAAACAGCACGCATACAGAACGTATGTAATTGCCGGTAAAGTTCAAAAAGGCACACTTCCCTATTCCCTTTGGTGGGACACGGGAGATCAGGAATCAAAATGGGTTTCGCAGCCTTATCACTATGTGCGCCTGGAAAGCTTTGATGATAATTATGACTTGCTGATATCTGGAGGTGAAGACCATAAAACAGGTCAGGCAGATGAAGAAAACATTCCTGAAGCAGCGCGCTATGACAGACTAGAGGCATGGACAAGAAATTATTTTCCAATGTTGGAAGATGATCTTACTTACAGATGGTCAGGTCAGGTAATGGAACCAGTCGATTCATTAGGTTTTATGGGGAAAAATCCTGGCGACGACAATATCTATATTATTACCGGTGATTCCGGAAATGGCATGACACATACAACAATTGGTGCTATGATTATTTGCGACAGCATTATGGGCATTAAAAACAAATGGGAAGATTTATATAATCCGTCAAGAATTACTTTGAAAACCACAGGTGATTTTGTCAAAGAAGCCGGTAATATGGCTTCGCATTACCTGGACTGGATACGTGGATCCGATTTGGATAACACAGCAGATTTGCCAGCCGGCGAAGGCGCCATAATTAACTCCGGTTTAAAGAAAATTGCAGTGTACCGTGATTATGACAATGCCTTAAAAGTCTTTTCTGCAGTTTGTCCTCATCTTGGGTGTGTGGTACAATGGAACAATGATGAAAAATCTTTCGACTGCCCGTGCCACGGTTCCCGATTTGATTCGGAAGGAACCGTAATCAATGGTCCGGCACAAGGAGATTTATCCAAAATTCATATTAAATAAATGCTGAAATTATGCTATTTGCAACGTTAATTTGGTAAAAAAAAAACATTCTTCTGTTGAACATATTACAGGAAATATTGCTCATTTTTTCTGCAGCATCGGAGTTACGCTGCATCATTATTCATCAATTGATTTTATTGGGAAGGTCATGCTAAAGATTCAAATAAAAACAAAAGCACAAATCCTCAAATATTATAAAGATAATTATGTGGGGATGCAGAATAGATATCTGATCTTTAAAAAACAATATAAATCGAATACATAATTTCTATATCTCTAACGTAATTACAAAAAATGTAAATTATATAATTCTTAAAAATCGTTTTGTAAGAAATAGCAAACATTTAAATCTATTTTTGTGGGATTCAAGTACAAATAAAACCATTTAAAGATTTAAACAAACGTAATAAAAGAGAAAATGAAATTAAATAAAACAACAACCGGAATTACATTTAGTGCATTTGATTTATTACATGCAGGTCATGTGAGAATGCTTGAAGAAGCAAAACAGCATTGTGACTATTTAATTGTAGGATTACAAACCGATCCAACGCTGGACAGACCAGAAAAAAATAAGCCAACGCAATCTGTTGTTGAGCGCTACATACAGCTCAAAGGCTGCAAATTTGTTGATGAAATTATTCCATACGCTACTGAACAGGATCTTCTGGATATATTGCAGGCACTTCCTGTTGATGTAAGGATTCTGGGAGAAGAATATAGAAATAAAAATTTTACAGGCCGTGATTATTGCGAAAAAATGGAAATCAAACTTGTTTTCAATAAACGTAATCATCGCTTCTCAAGCAGCGGACTCAGAAAAGAAGTATATGAACGTGAATGCCTAAAATTAGTCTGATTATGATACATCCGGACACCGAAATACGCTTTATAAACTAAGAAAAAGGTAAAATATGTTCCTTAGCAGCGAGTATTAATAATATAAACTAAAATCATATGCCTTCAGATATTGTGATGAGATGCAGTAAAGCAATTGCAGCAAAAGGATGGAATATTGCTTTTGCAGAAAGCGCTACTGCCGGCAGAATGAGCGCAGAATTTTCAATGACTTCTTATTCAGGAGAAATTTTGCGTGGCGGTATTGTTTGCTATGATGTATTTGTAAAGGAACAAATCTTAAATGTTCCCCACATAACTATTGAAAAATACACTCCGGAGTCAGCAGAAGTCACGCAGTTACTGGCACAGCAGGCAGCCAAAATATTCAATTCAAAAATAACAGTCGGCATCACCGGATTAACAAGTCCTGGAGGCAGTGAAACTGAAGAAAAGCCCGTAGGCACCATTTTCTTTTACATCATAACTCCCACTGAAAAAATAAGTCATAGAGAAATTTTTCAGGGAACTCCGGAAGAAATAGTATCAAAAACAATTGACAAAACAGCAAATCTTATTATGGACAGTATTGCCGGTTTATAACTTCAATAAAAAGCTGTAATCTTCATTCCATATAAAGTTTACAGCTTTTTACTTAAATTCTACGCATATAGTCGAAGTGACTAAAAATGATTACAAAACCTTCATTCCACCGGCTATTGAAAAACTGGCACGGCAAATTGATGAGATCAACTTTTTGTTTCTGATTGATACCAGGATTAAAAAATTTACAACTGCTACCTTGATTGAATAGGCTATCATTGCCACTGAAAGTTTAGGAAAATAGAACAAAGCTTCAATCGTAACAGATTCTGATAACGACATTTCTTTCATTAATAAATTCAGTTATATCGCCACTTGGAGAATTTTAAGGTTATAAAAAAGAATTCTTTAATGAAGCGTTAAACTGAATCCATGACAACCAAATCAAACAAATAACTAGTTAAAATATTAGATTGTGGACGACAAACAAAATAAAAAATTGATTAATGAACAGATGGCAAATGAGAGAACTTTTTTGTCATGGATTCGCACGGGCATCGGAATCATGGTATTCGGTTTCGTGATTGTAAAATTTTCATTGTTTGTAAACCAGTTGCCGGCAACATTTTTTAAAGACGCAACAATTCCTAAAAACGGATTTACCATATTTATCGGAATTGCATTAGTATTTACAGGGGCACTCACCATATTATTGTCTTATTGGAAATACAAACAAACACATAAGCTGCTTCAAAAAGGTGAATATTTATATTCTACTATGTTATTGACAACATTAACAGTGATCATTTTTGTTATGAGTATCATAATTATTTCTTATTTGATTATGGCTGCTTACCCTCTCATCTTACCAATTAGTTAAACTAACAACCTGTAAATTATGTAATTAGAGGTTCTTGTGATGTAAATTTTTGATTCTTAGTACCTGTACTTTAGCTATATAACCTCAAAATTTAATTATTATGAATATAGATGAAAGAGAAAACTACGATCAAAGTGATCTGTATTTTCAAGATAAGGAACAATTCAAAGATGATGATTCAGTATCAAATGTATTAGACAATTCAATTACGAATGACGAAGAACAGAGTATGTATAATCAACAAGATCCGGATGAAGATTACAGAGATCCCGATGATATGGATCCGGATCTGCTCGAAGATGAAAATTTTACAGATGCAGATGAACTCGAAGAAGAGGATGATTTGTTTGAAGACAACGATGAAACAGATGACTTACATGAGGATGATATTGAGAATAATTTAGATGATATAGATGACGACGACGATGATCTAAATGAAGATGATATTATAAGAAACAAAAGAGAACTATATCGTGACAGAGATCTTTAACCAATTTAAAATAAACCGTTCTCTCAGAGCGGTTTATTTTTTAAACATTCTATCAAATCCTTTAAAATACAGCTTAAGGATAAACACAGAAAATTTTATAATTTATCTGTAAAATAGTATAAACCAATATTTTGCTAATCTACTTATTTTTAACGTTTAAACTAAAAAAAAATATAATCGAGTAATATTAAAATAAAAATTATGGAAACCAACACATTTACACCGGCACCTGCACAAAAAAAATTAAAATTAAAAACTAACGTATCGACACTCGAAAGAATCGCGATGATAACCAGCGGAACGTATTTATTATACAAAGGCTTGTCGCAGGAAAAGAAAAGTCCTGTACAAATAGGCACAGGCAGCACCATGCTGCTAAGGGGATTGTCCGGATATTGCCCAATATATGATGCAGTTGATCATTTAAAAAATGATAAAGCTTCAAATGTAAATATCAGAATTAACAGTACAATCAATAAGCCCATAAGTGAAGTTTATGCTTTTTGGCGTGATTTTGAAAATTTACCTAAATTCATGAATCATCTTGATTCAGTTGAACCATTAAGTTATACCACTTCTAAATGGACCGCTAAAGGACCGGCAGGAATTGGGAAAATTTCATGGATAGCTGAAATTGTTAAAGACGAAAAGGAAAGAATGATCAGCTGGAATTCACTTCCTGATTCATCAATCAAAAATGCTGGAAAAGTTGTTTTCAGACCTAGTGGCGAAGGTACTGAAATAATCGTGACCATCTCTTATCACGCACCACTTGGAATTGCAGGCGAAGGCGCTGCAAAACTTCTTAATCCCTATTTTGAAAAAATGGTAAAAGATGATCTTTTAAATTATAAAACTTATTTAGAATCAAATTAGCATTAAATATAATGCTTAAAATATCAAAAAACCCTGTAAATCATTGGTATTTGCAGGGTTATTTATTTTAAAGAAATAAAAATGATGTTATATATGGGTATTATGTAATATAATAACGGAATTATATAAATTTAAAGTTAATTTGCGAAATATTTTTATAGGAATTAATTGACTTATAAAATTTAAACGTTATGAAAAAATCGTACTTAACCATTATTTTAATCGTTGCATTTGTCGCTATAATAAGCAGTAATTGTTCTCCTCACTGTGATGATGAAGACTATACAAGAGATCAACAGGAAGCAGTTCTGCATCAGAGAGATTCGGTTAAATCCTGATCGATTAATCTAATTCCAACTATTTAAAGATTTTTAAACTGTAATTTCTTATTATGAAAAAATTCTACCCTTCTATATAATTTGACGGTTGAATCTACTTTTAAAAGAATAATTTTTAAGTAATTATTTGAAAATAATTTCAATCAAAACAATTATGAGATATAAAAATATTTTACAAATTGATGATGATTATGATGACTGTGATTTCTTTCTGGAAGCGCTGGAAGAAGTATCAGCCACCGCCTCCTACACTGCAATTCATAATCCTGTTCAGGCATTACAAAAACTTATGTGCAATGAAATACATCCAGATGTTATTTTTCTCGACATTAACATGCCTGTTATGAATGGTATGGAGCTGTTAGTCGAAATGAATAAAAAAGGACTCATAAAAGACATACCTGTAATCATACTTTCTACCTCAATACCGTTGGATTTTGCAACTAAACTTGAGAATTTGGGAGCGACAGGTTATTATATCAAACCAAACGACTTTGGAGCTATGAAAACAATTTTACAAAATTGTTTAGGTTTTTATAAGAATTAACAAACGCCTGTTAATAATAATCTTGCGCTTTTAAGTGTAAATATTACATAATTCCCACATAATACTAAAACCGTTGGTTTTATAGTAAAACACTGGTTATATTTGTTGAAAATTTTTTTCTCATGAAAGTAACCCAAGCTGATGAAACCCGATATACAGTTAAAAAATTTCCAATTGTAGGTATTGGTGCATCTGCGGGAGGATTGGATGCTTTTAAAAAAGTAGTTTCTGCAATATCGACAGATTCAGGAATGGCTTATGTTATTGTACAACACTTGTCACCAAATCACCCTAGCAGTCTTACACAAATTCTATCAGAATACTCGCCTATACCTGTACATGAAATAATTAGCGATATAACCCTTTTACCGAATAACATCTACGTTATTCCTGAGAACAACCTCCTTATAGTAGAAGAAGGGGCATTAAGACTTAAGCAGAGAACACGAAGCGAAAGACGAAATAATACCATCGACGTTTTTTTTGAATCACTTGCTGATGTGTACAGGACTTTTGCTATTGGAGTTATACTTTCGGGCACTGGTTTTGACGGTACTGCAGGATTCAAAAAAATCAAGGAACTAGGAGGTGCTACGATAGTTCAGGATCCTGAAACGGCAGCTTACAAAGGAATGCCTCAAAGTCCTATAGATACTGATGCAGCCGATTATATTCTGGCTCCTGAAAAAATTCCGTCGCAATTGATGGAAATACGAAACAGTTATATTTCTAATTATGGTTACACAGAAGAAGAACATATTCCGGGAAATGACGAGGAAATCATCTTACAAATCATCAACCTTATTTTTTCAAGGACAGGTAATGATTTTAGACACTATAAACATCCTACGATAAGACGCCGTATAGCGCGGAGGATGGTTATAGCAGAAAAAAACACTATTGAAGATTACTATAATTTTTTAAGAAACAGTAAAAATGAGCAGGATCTTTTGTTTAATGATTTCTTAATTCACGTAACCTATTTTTTCCGAGATGAGGACGCTTTTGAAAATCTTTCCAGAACCGTTTTTCCATCCTTAATCAAAAATATTACAAATAACAACTTACGAATTTGGGTAGCAGGTTGTTCTACAGGAGAAGAAGCATACTCTTTAGCCATTTCTCTTCATGAATATTTTTTAAAAAACAACATCAACGATATTAAGGTACAGATTTTTGCTTCTGACATATCAGAAAAATGTATTACAAAAGCAAGATCCGGCATCTATTCTTACCAAGATGTTCAGACCGTTTCAGAAGAAAGGCTTCAAAACTATTTTACTAAAAGTGAGGGCAATTACCATATTAACAAAGTCATTCGCGACATGTGTATTTTTGCCGTTCATAATTTTGTAAAAGATCCTGCATTTGCAAGAATCGATTTAATTACCTGCCGCAATACACTTATCTATTTCGATCCTTACCTGCAAAATAAAGTTTTGGGTACTTTTCATTATTCTTTAAAAGAAAAAGGTATGCTATTTCTGGGAAAATCAGAATCAGTAACCCACTCTCCGGATTTATTTGAGAGCATAAAAAAACATGAAAGAATATATGCGCGTAAATTTGTACCGGGAAGATATACGACACAGTCATTTAAACCCGTTCCGGGCAATTTGCAGGTAAAACTGCATACATCTGAAATGAAAGCATCACCGGAAGATGATTTCAGGAAAATTACTTCAGAAATCTTATTAACGAAATATACTCCAGCCAGTGTCATTATCAATAAAAATCTTGACATTGTACATTTTCATGGTGATACGAGTCCGTTTTTAGCCCCTTCACCCGGAAAGCCAAATTTTAATATTTTAAAAATGGCACGTGAAGGTATTTCATTCGAATTACAGAATGCTATTTCAAAAATAAAAGAAGAAAAAGAAAACATCAGAAAAGACGACATTAAGGTCAACGGACAGCCCTACCAGATTTCTTTCGAAATATTTTTGCTTCCGAATGACGACGAACACCTTATGGTTCTTTTTTACAAGATGCCACTCCCTGATTCAGATAAAAAACTGCATGATAAATCTGCGCAAAAACGTATTAATGAACTTGAGAAGGAACTGACACAGTTAAGGGAAAACATAAAAAGAATTACGGAAGAGCAACAAACTGCTTTTGAAGAATTACAAACAAGCCATGAAGAATTACTGAGCAGTGGTGAAGAACTGCAGGCGATGAATGAGGAACTTGAAACGACAACTGAAGAACTTCAGTCAAACAATGAAGAATTAGTGTGTCTTAATGACGAACTTATAGATCGCCAGAAACAGCTTATATCCATGCGTAATTATTCCGAATTAATTGTTAATACCATTCGAGAGCCGCTATTAGTTACAAGTAAAGACTTCATTATTAAAAGTGCTAATCCTGCATTTTACGATTATTTTAATACAAGAGATAAAATTACTGAAGGCCATAGTCTTTTTGAAATTGGAAATTGCCAATGGGACATTCCGGAATTTAAGGAACAATTGATTAAAATTGATGCTGAATTCTCTATAGATAACTTAAAAGTAGATCTTGTATGTCCTGACAACAATAAAAAAACCATTATAGTAAATGCAAGCCTTATAGCTGACTCAACCCCTGAAGGCTTAATTCTTCTGGCACTGGAAGATATTACAGATTTAGTAGCCACAAATGAATTACTGACAAATAAAAACATTGAATTACAAAAGCATAATGAGCAGCTTGAAGCTTTTACTTCTGCAGCAAGTCATGATTTACAAGAACCACTCCGAAAAATTCATATGTTCTGCAAAAGAATTTTTGAAAATGAAGAAGGTTTGAGCGAAACTGCAAAACATAATCTCGAAAGAGTACTGTTCTCAGTTACCAACATGAGTCAGTTAATTGCCGACCTTATTAATTATTCGAAAATTACCTTTGTAAAGAAAGAATATAAAAAAACAGATCTAAATGTTGTTTTAAAAAAAACAGTTGCAGATATCAGGGATTCTATTGTAGAAAAAGAAGCCATAATTACTATTTCATCTCTTCCTCAATTAAATATTATCTCCCATCAGATACAACAGCTTTTTACAAATTTAATTCTTAATGCTATCAAGTACACCAAAGAAAATATTATACCGGAAATTAAAATTGAAACAACGCAGCCTTTATCTGAGGAAATACTTGAAATTGACGGAAACAAAGACAGCAATTATATAAAAATTACGGTAAGTGACAATGGTATTGGCTTTAATCAGGAATATGCAACTAAAATATTTGACCCATTCTATAGATTACACAACAATGATCAATATCATGGAAGTGGTTTAGGATTAACGCTTGTAAAGAAAATTGTTGCCAACCACGAAGGTTTTATAAAAGTATTTAGTAAAGTCGATCAGGGAACTACTGTGCACATTTATTTACCTGAATAACAACAAAAGGCACCCAAAATGGTGCCTTCATTTTTAGTAAAATTACGATTTGGTCTTTATCGTTTTTTTAGGATGCTGAATGACTGACTTTGATTTTAACCAGTAGTCAATTATTGTCTTTATCATTTTTTTGAATTCAAGATAATCATAAGGCCTGGTAAAATAACTCTGAATAGGTATTGAGTAAGGATCAATTACGTAAGTCTGATTAAATGATGTTGTAAAAAACAGATAAGGACAATTAAATAATGTCCCTACATTATCAAGGTTATTTTCAATCACTTTATGATTCATTACATTCAATAAAACAATATCAGAAAAGAAAAGAAATGGCTTGATTTTATGTCTGAGTAAATAATTACAGGCAGTTTCGGGGTTGTTAAAATAAATTATCTGATTTGGATAATTCAATTCGGAAAAAACCTCTATAAATAACTTACGATCTCCCTGTTTATTCTCAATAATTACTATGGGTCCTTTTTTGTTCATAAGTTATACATTAAAATTTGACGAAGAAATGGCTGAGTAACTTTAAATAAAAGATACTTTTCAAATATTTCAAAAAACGATCATAAAAACTTACAAAATCTCCATGTGTACTTATATAATTATCATTATTGATAAATTCATCCTACTGACTAGAGCACTTATAATTATATAATCGCAATCCTAAATTCTATAAACAAAAAGTCTGATTTACAGTTAATTTTGATTGTACAGTTTGAGAAAATATTAACTTAAACCATTTCAAATGACAACACAAAACAGGGAAAATTACGGTCGGGATGTTCGTAGTTTTCATCACCCGGAAGATGATATGAAAACCGTTTCGGATATAACGAACCAAGCTAATCAAAGTTATGCGGATGAATACGAAAGACAAAATGATGATGAGGAAGAAATTGTAAATCAGGATGATGATATTGTCAACAATGAAGATGAGGGGGTAAATAATTTTTATAAAGATGGCTCAGATAATATCGATTTAAATGACAGGGATATAAATGATTTTGCAAAAGAAAACACTAACAAAGACCTTCTCGATCAGGAATATGATATAGATCAGGATCTTGAAGAAACAGATCCTGTAAACCATCCCCGAAATTTCCAATATTAACCTTTATAAAAAACCATTAGCCAAAACTAATGGTTTTATTTTTGATATATATTTTCGGAATGCGTTAGGAAACAGCCAAAGCAGATAATTCGTCATTACCCGTATCTTTTACACTGGTAAAATTACCTTTCGATATATTTTCGGCAAGGCTTACCATCGAACTGATTCTTTTAGTAGTGCATATCAGAATATATGCTATAATATTTCCCGCTGCTTATTATGACTACCAATCCTGTATTGCTGTTCTTTTATCAGGCCTGGCAAGATTTCACCTCCTTTAAAATAAGAATCCAGAAAAGTTTCGTCATTTGTCAGCAAGTATCCTCTAAAAACACTCTGAATTTCAATAATAGCTTTATGTGTTTTATTGGAGTTTCGAATGATCTCTTCTGATCTGGCAAGAAACTGTGAATTAAGCTGTACCTTTTTAGACAACATGTGATTAGTATAGGAATCAGCAACAGACAATAAAATTATCAGGGTAAATGCCAAAAGTATTTGATAGGATAATTTCATTATTAAAATTCAAACTTTTTGCGAATATGGGATTTCTAAGCTAATAAAAAAAGATTCTTAAATCTATATTTTTTACTTTTATACTGCTTATAAATCTTATTTACTAAAACTACTCATAAATTAACCGCTATGCAAAAATTAACCAAAGAAGATATCTCTCAGGAAGTGTTTGATTTATACGATGATTATGCCCATAATAAAATCGGAAGAAGACAATTTATAGAAAAGCTATCTGTTTTTGCTGTAGGAGCTATTACCCTACCGTCTCTCCTAAGCTTCATGAGCCCAAATTATGCGGATAGCATTTTAATTCCGTTTAACGATCCAAAACTAAAAACGCAATACATCAGCTACGATTCACCAAAAGGCGGAGGTACTATCAAAGCCCAACTGTCAAAACCTGCTGAAACCAAAAATAAATTACCCGGAATTATTGTCATACATGAAAACAGGGGATTAAATCCTTACATTGAAGATGTGGGAAGAAGGGCTGCAATAGAAGGGTTTATTACTTTAGCACCTGATGCTTTATCTCCATTAGGCGGATATCCGGGCAATGATGATGCCGGACGTGAACTACAAAAAAAACGTACCCGTGAAGAAATGCTGGAGGATTTTATTGCCGCATACGAATATCTGAAATCACACAAAGATTGTAATGGTCAGGTTGGTGTTGTCGGATTTTGTTTTGGAGGATGGATTTCGAATATGATGGCAGTAAAAATACCTTCTTTATCAGCTGCCGTTCCGTATTACGGCGGACAGCCTACCAAAGAAGAAGCAGAAAAAATAAAGACTCCGCTCCTTTTACATTATGCAGGTATGGATACACGTGTTAACGAAGGCTGGCCCGCATTTGAGGAAGTACTTAAACAAAACAAAGTCGAACATACTGCTTATTTTTATCAGGGTGTGAATCATGGTTTTCATAACAATACAACACCAAGGTATGACGAAGCTGCCGCAAATTTATCATGGAAAAGAACCATTGATTTTTTTAAAGAAAAACTGATAAAAAAATAAATCTAAACCAGCATTTTTTGTTCATAAAACAATAATAATTAAACAGTTAATAGAAATGTTTTTTACACGAGGGAACAAAAACCATATTTTTATAACAATTTTAAAAAAAAGAGTTAATTTAGTGCAGCAGCTTTGTCAGTGTTTTAAAACATGTCAAAGCTGTTATTTTCTGGTATAAAACCATAAAAGCTAAAAAATTCTCAGCAAATAATAAATTAATAATACAATAATGAGATTAGAAGATTTTGATAATGATGAAGATAAAGTAATTCAGGATCGTTTGAAACAAAAAACGTGGAATGAAATCAGGACCAATGACAGTTGGGCAATTTTTAAAATCATGGCCGAATTTGTAAACGGATACGAAAGTATGGGGCGTATTGGTCCATGTGTTTCTATTTTTGGGTCTGCTAGAACAAAACCAGACGATAAATATTATTTACTGGCAGAAAAAATTGCTTATAAAATTAGTAAAGCAGGTTATGGCGTTATTACAGGTGGTGGACCAGGAATTATGGAAGCAGGAAACAAAGGCGCTCATTTGGGCGGAGGAACTTCTGTTGGTTTAAATATCGAACTGCCTTTTGAACAGCATTTCAACCCTTATATTGATCATGATAAAAACCTGAATTTCGATTACTTTTTTGTTCGAAAAGTAATGTTTGTAAAATATTCACAGGGTTTTGTAGTCATGCCCGGAGGATTTGGAACATTAGACGAAATGTTTGAAGCAATAACCCTGATCCAGACTAAAAAAATTGGAAAATTCCCTATCATACTAGTAGGTGTTGAATTTTGGTCAGGACTGATTGAATGGGTAAAAACAGTGCTAGTGGAAAAAATGCATACAGTGAGTCCTGATGACTTAAACTTATTTAAAATCGTAGATACTGAAGACGAAGTAGTTGATGTGCTGGATAAATTCTACAAGAAATACGACTTAAGTCCAAACTTTTAATATTTTAAACCATTATAAGTAATATAAGAAAATGTAAGTTTTGACTTTTTAGAGGAAAGTTTAAATAAACTTATATTACTTATATGATGAAATTTTCATAATTTTTGTAAAAAACTAAGAGCTGTATTTTAAACAGCTTTTTTTATACTATTTTTACAACAAAACCAAAAAAGCCATAAGCCCGTAAGTACTATTATACACCTAAATGTAAGCCTGTATTGAAACCATTTTTTAAAATCTTTGTTTCCATTTTTGTTTTGATGTCCTCATTAAAACAATTCGCGCAGCACCAGTCCAAGATAGAGGTGGCGGTAAATACTGAGCTTAAAACACTGCACATAAAACAAGACATTACTTATTATAATACTGCAAACGATTCTTTAGGTTCTATTGTATTAAATGACTGGAATAATGCGTTTTCTGATAAAAACACTCCACTGGCTTTACGTTTCTCAGATGAATTTTATAAAGGCTTTCACTTAGCCAAACCGGAAGAACGCGGAAACACAACTATACTTGAACTGACAGATGCCCAGTTTGTGGCATTAGAATGGGAAAGAACAAATAAAAATCCTGATTTTATTGTAATTAAACTGAAAAACAAATTGCCTCCAGGCAGCAAAATTGATTTACATCTTACCTATATTACTAAAATTCCGAGCGATAAATTTACACGTTACGGCTATAATCAAAATGGCGATATGAACCTGAGAAACTGGTTTTTGAGTCCAGCACGTTTTGAAAATCATGATTTTATAAAATACCACAACTATAACCTTGATGATATTGCAAATGCTGTAACTGATTACGAATTAGAAATAAAAGTCCCAAATCAATATACCATTACCACAGATCTGGATTCCGTTTCAAGAGATTCTTCTTCCACTGCCTTCAGCACGTACTTTTTTTCAGGAAACAGCAGAACAGATTTTAATTTATTTATTGAAAAGCAAAATAGTTTCAAGAGTTATAATAATGGTGAGCTTGAAGTTCTTACCAATTTAAAAAACAAAAGACTTGATGAGATACAAAAAGCAATAATCATCAATAAAATAATCACTTTTGCGAATGATTTTATTGGAAAATATCCACATAAAAAAATTACGGTATCCCAGACAGATTATGACCGGAATCCTTTTTACGGACTAAATCAGCTTCCTTCTTTTATGAGTC
The DNA here is from genome assembly GCF_027111255.2 of Flavobacterium flavigenum. Lineage (NCBI taxonomy): Bacteria > Pseudomonadati > Bacteroidota > Flavobacteriia > Flavobacteriales > Flavobacteriaceae > Flavobacterium > Flavobacterium flavigenum. Next base: position 984,712 of record NZ_CP114285.2, read on the forward strand.
CGTTTCCGGATGAATTTATATTTGAAATAACATTTTTAAAAACATTTTTAAATAATTACCTTCAGTACAGCCTTCGTCTCGATCCCCGAAAAGACAACTGGATTTATGATGGAATCCAGATTTATGCAATGATGAAATTCATGGAAGAAAACCACATGGATCAAAAAATGCTAGGCAGACTTTCCAAAATGAAGCTTTTTAAAAGCTATAACATTACCAATCTGACTTTTAATGAGCAATACAGCTATTATTACATGCTCATGGCCCGAAAAAACCTCGATCAGCCATTGGGAGATCCAAAAAATACACTCATTAAATTTAATGAACAGATTGCAGGCAAATATCGCGCGGGCTTAAGCCTGAGTTACCTGGATGATTACTTAAATCACAATATCGTGCCTGAAAGTCTTCAGGAATTTTACAACTTAAACAAGATACAACAGGTAAACCGATCTGATTTTGAAAAAATACTGACCCAGAAAAGCCTAAAAAAAATTGACTGGTTTTTTGAAACCATTATTGGTTCACGCGAAATCATCGATTATAAGTTTTCAAATGTTTCCAGAACCCAAGACTCCATCCATTTTTCGATAAAGAATAAAACAAACACATTTGTTCCCATACCTGTTTACGGCCTTAAAAAGAACAATATTGTTTTTAAACAATGGATTGAACCTCAAAACAATGATTCTGTTTACATTTTCGAAAGAAAAAATGCAGATAAAATTGTTTTGAATTACAATAATGAAGTTCCTGAATATAATCAGCGAAACAACTGGAAGTCATTAAAAAGTCTGGTCATTACAAATCGTCCCATTAAATTTAATTTCTCCAAAGATTTAGAAGACCCTTATTACAACCAAATATTATATGTACCAACACTTACTTATAATTATTACGATGGTTTTACGCCCGGAATACGCTTACATAACAAAACCATATTAGAAAAACCATTTACATTTGATATTAACCCGGCTTATTCTATAAAAGCAGGAACAATTTCAGGATCATCTGCTTTTTCATTAAATCATTATTACAGGGAAAGCAGATTATACAATATCCGATATTCTATCAGTCAGAATTATTTTCATTACGCCCCGGATGCGACTTATTTCAGACTAAATCCAATGGTTCAGTTTAGAATTCGTGAAGATAATTTCAGGGATAACCGAAAACAGTTTATTATCGCAAGACAGGTAATCGTAAATCGTGAAGCGACGGAATATATTACTGATAATTCTACTCCAAATTATTCTGTTTTTAATCTCCGTTATGTGAATACTAAAACAGAATTGATTAACCATTTTAGTTTCATGACAGATACACAGTTTTCAGGGAACTTTGGAAAATTAGCAGGAGAAATTGAATACAGAAGGCTATTTGAGAATAATCGTAAATTAAATTTGAGATTATATACCGGAAGTTTCTTATATAATTCAACCAATTCAGATTATTTCAGTTTTGGTTTAGACCGTCCAACCGATTATCTATTTGACTATAATTTCTACGGAAGATCTGAAAGTACAGGTTTTTTCAGTCAACAATATGTTATTGCCGAAGGAGGATTCAAATCTATAATCGAGCCTAGATACGCCAATCAATGGATGACTACTTTAAACGCAAGCTATTCAATATGGAACTGGATTGAAGCTTACGGCGACCTGGGTTTTACAAAAAACAAACATCAAAATGAACATTTTGTCTACGACAGTGGGATACGTTTAAACCTTTTGCCTGACTATTTTGAGGTTTTTTTTCCTGTTTATTCGAATAACGGATGGGAAATTTCCCAGCCAAATTACAATCAAAAAATCAGATTTGTTATCACCTTGTCTCCCAAAACATTAGTTAATCTTTTCACCCGAAAGTGGCTTTAATCATTCGTATTTTAAACAAAAACATGAATAATTATTAACTTAATATTGTTTTTGGTACAAATTACTCAAAAAAAATACGTAGTTTTTTGAATTTAACTACAAATAATTAAATTATATTTATTTTAATGAATTATGATTATTGGTAGATTTTGAGTAATTTTGCAACCTAAACATGACCCTTCCAGATTATGATTACAGAAAAAAGCAATACTATATTAACCTTTGAGGATTTTAGAACTGAAGTATTAAATGACTATAAAATTGCAGTTACAAGTCGGGAATGCAGTCTGTTAGGCCGAAAAGAAGTATTGACAGGAAAAGCCAAATTTGGAATATTTGGTGATGGAAAGGAAGTACCACAGCTGGCCATGGCAAAAGCTTTCAAAAATGGTGATTTCCGTTCAGGATACTATCGCGACCAGACCTTTATGATGGCTATTGGCGAATTTACTCCTAAACAATTTTTTGCAGGTTTATATGGTCACACCGATTTAGATTTTGATCCAATGTCGGCCGGAAGACAAATGGGCGGACACTTTGTAACGCACAGTTTAAACGAAGACGGTTCCTGGAAAGACTTAACCAAACAAAAAAACTCAAGTGCAGATATATCTCCTACAGCCGCACAAATGCCCAGATTACTGGGATTGGCGCAGGCTTCAAAAATTTACAGAAACGTTGACGGAATCGAAATCAAAGACAAATTTTCTGTAAACGGAAATGAAGTGGCCTGGGGAACTATTGGAAACGCCAGTACTTCTGAAGGTTTGTTTTTTGAAACCATAAATGCTGCAGGAGTTTTACAGGTTCCGATGGTAATGAGTATCTGGGATGACGAGTACGGAATTTCTGTACACGCTAAACACCAGACTACCAAAGAAAACATCTCTGAAATCCTAAAAGGATATCAACGCGATGAAGATTCTGAAGGATATGAAATTTTAAGAGTAAAAGGCTGGGATTATGCCGAGCTGGTTTCTACTTACGAAAGAGCCGGTGCCATTGCACGCGAACAACATATTCCGGTTTTAATACACGTCAATGAACTTACACAGCCACAAGGCCACTCTACCTCAGGATCGCATGAGCGTTATAAAAATGGAGAAAGATTAGCCTGGGAAAAGAATTATGACTGTATCCGTCAAATGCGTTTATGGATGATTGCTACCAATATCGCATCCCCAGAAGAACTGGATGAAATTGATGCCCAATTGAAAAAAGAAGTTCTGGAAGCTAAAAAGGAAGCCTGGAACCAATTTATCAATCCAATTATTGAAGATCAAAAAAATCTTTTAGACTTATTGGAAGAAATTTCAGCTGCGAGTATCAATCATAAAGATAAAATCCAGAAATATATTGGTGAATTAAAAGCAATCAAAGCGCCTTTAAAAAAGGAAATGCTGATGATTACAAGACGAATATTACGTTTTGTAGAAGTTCCAAACAGCAAAATACTGGTATCAAACTGGATCAAAAATTATATTGGACTAACACAGCCTAAATTCAGTAGTAATTTATATTCTGAATCAAAGTCAAATATATTTTCTGTTCAAAAAGTTCTACCTGAATACGCCGAGAACGCAAAACCTGATTTAGACGGACGAATGATTCTACGTGATAACTTCGACGCTCTATTCACTAAATATCCGGAAGTCCTGATTTTTGGTGAAGATGTTGGAAACATTGGAGATGTAAACCAGGGTCTTGAAGGTATGCAGGAAAAATACGGTGAACTTCGTGTTGCCGATGTCGGGATTCGTGAAGCTACTATTATTGGTCAGGGAATTGGTATGGCTTTGAGAGGCTTGCGCCCAATAGCCGAAATTCAGTATTTAGATTATTTATTATACGCCATTCAGATCATGAGTGATGATTTGGCTACTCTACAATACAGAACTGTTGGAAAACAAAAAGCACCATTAATCATCAGAACCCGCGGACACCGTCTGGAAGGTATCTGGCATTCAGGTTCTCCAATGGGAATGATTATTAACGCTATTCGTGGAATCCACGTTCTGGTTCCGAGAAATATGACTCAGGCAGCGGGCTTCTACAATACACTTTTAGAATGCGATGAGCCTGCTTTAGTAATTGAATGTTTAAATGGTTACCGTTTAAAAGAAAAGACACCTTTAAATTTTGGTGAATTCAAAACACCAATTGGAGTTGTAGAAACCTTAAAAGAAGGTACTGATATTACATTAGTTTCTTACGGATCGACTTTAAGGCTGGTTGAACAGGCCGCGAATGAACTTTTAGATTTAGGAATTGACTGCGAGGTGATTGACATCCAGTCATTGCTTCCATTTGATGTGAATAAGGATATTGTAAAAAGTATTTCTAAAACAAACCGCTTGTTAGTAATTGACGAAGATGTTCCGGGTGGGGCTTCTGCCTTCATTCTACAGCAAATTCTGGAAGAACAGGATGCATACAAATATCTTGACAGCAAACCACAGACTCTTGCTGCAAAAGCCCACAGACCTGCTTACGGAACTGATGGTGACTATTTCTCAAAACCTTCTGCTGAAGATATTTTTGAAAAAGTTTACGATATGATGCATGAAGTTAATCCTGCTAAATTTCCAAGTTTGTATTAGAACCAGCTATCAATTTAATATAAAAAAAGCTCCAAATTAATTGATTTGGAGCTTTTTAAATTCTATAGACTTTCTCAAACAAGAATCAACTGTGCAAAGATTTAATTATAATAAGAAATTATTTAACTATTGTATAATTTTTTAAACATCAAATGTATTATATTACATATCTTTTCTGACCGCTTGCCTAGTAACCAGGCAAAGTCCAGTAATATTTTAAATTAATTGAATGGCTATAATTATTACTTTTTGCGTTTTACTGTTAGTGGCTTATCTGTTTGATCTAACTTCATCAAAGACAAAGATCCCTTCTGTTATATTACTATTGCTTTTAGGCTGGATCGTACGGCAAATTACCGGATTTTTACTTATTGACTTACCGGATTTCTCAATGGTCTTACCTATTTTAGGTACCATTGGACTGATTTTGATTGTATTAGAAGGATCACTCGAATTAGAATTAAACCAATCTAAAATTGGACTGATAAAAAAATCATTTCTGGGTGCTTTCTTTCCGTTATTAGCTTTGTCTTTTATAATTGCATATTTATTTCAATATTATGGCGGCTATCCTTTTAAAATATGTCTATCGAATGCTATTCCTTTTGCTGTCATAAGCAGCGCCATAGCTATTCCTAGTGTCCGCAACCTTAACACAAACAAGCGGGAATTTGTAACTTACGAGAGTAGTCTTTCTGATATATTCGGCGTAATTCTGTTCAATTTTGTTCTTTATAATTCTAGTTTTGGAGTACCAACATTTGGTTATTTCTTTCTTCAAATACTAATAATCATTGTTATTTCTTTTCTGGCGACTGTTTTACTATCCTTTTTATTAAACAAAATAGACCATCACATCAAATTTGTGCCTATTATTTTGCTAACTATTTTGATCTATGAAATTTCAAAAATGTACCATCTGCCAGCCTTGTTATTTATTTTGATATTTGGGCTTTCTATTAATAATTTCGACGAACTTAAAAGATACAAATGGAGTGAGCGTTTTAGACCTGACTCCCTGAGCAAAGAAATTGATAAATTCAGGGAGTTGAATGTTGAAGCCGCTTTTGTTGTACGCGCACTATTTTTTCTGCTGTTTGGATATTTATTGGAAACATCAGAAATATTAAATCCCGACACCTTTATCTGGGCTTTCGGAATAGTACTCATCATATTTTCAATACGTGCTGTTCAGTTATATTTGTCTAAAATACCTTTAATGCCTTTACTTTTCGTAGCTCCCAGAGGTTTGATTACCATATTGCTGTTTTTAACCTTGGGCACTTCACAAAATATTCCTTTAGTTAATAAATCACTTATTATACAAGTCATTTTACTGACCGCTTTTTTAATGATGTTTGGTATTTTAGGAACTTCAAAAAAAACGGAAGAAGAGGATCAAAAAGAAGAAGACAGAAAATTATCAGAAAATGATGAAAACCAATCAGAAGCTTAATATGATTTACATATTTTCCTAAATCGACTATTTTGCAGCCAGAATATCCCTTGCCTTTTCTAAATCTTCAGCCGTATCAATCCCAATTCCGACATGAGTAGTTTCGACCATTTTAATTTTTTTTCCGAATTCCAAATAGCGAAGCTGTTCCAGTTTTTCAGAAGCTTCAAGGGATTTCATTGGCAGGCTGTGAAAGTCTAATAAAGCCTGTTTTCTAAAGGCGTAAATTCCGATATGCTGAAAATATCGTACACCAGCATCCTTATCTCTAGGATATGGAATTACAGAACGTGAAAAATACAAAGCAAACTGTGACTGATCCACCACGACTTTTACATGATTTGGATTGTTGATTTCGTCTTCATCTGTAATTTCACGCATTAGCGAAGCCAGGTCAATCTTTTTATCTTCATCATTTTTAAAAACAGACAAAACCTGCTCTAAAGGGCCGGCTTCTGTAAAAGGTTCGTCTCCCTGAACATTCACTACAATATCAACATCAAGATTCGCAACAGCTTCTGCAATTCGGTCACTTCCTGATTCGTGTTCTTTGATGCTCATAATGGCTTTTCCTCCATTCGAAACAATTTCATTGTAGATCAAATCAGAATCGGTTACAACAAACACATCATCAAACAATTTTGTGGCAACAGAGGCTTCATACGTTCTTAAAATTACCGTTTTACCACCCAAATCCTGCATTAGTTTTGCAGGGAAACGTGTTGATGCATATCGTGCCGGAATTACAGCTATTATTTTCATTTTTTTATGTCATTGCGAGGAACGAAATAATCTCATCCTCAAATTAATTTATAGTTTTTCTTTGTGAATCTCTGTGAAATCTCTGTGAAATCTTTGTGTGGTTTTGTGAAATAGTTATCCCACTGAGATTAGCAAAGATCTCGCAGAGATACACAAAATATATTACATAATTTTTACCGAAGTCATACTCAACGAACCTGCTAATAACTTATCATTAAACAAATCCAATTCATCCGTTTTGTCTTTTAATCCTAAAGTATAGAGCAAAGGCAAATAATGATCAGGAGTAGGAATTGCCATCTGAACCGCTTTGCTCATTTTTTCGAAATCAATTAAAGGTTGAAAATTTCCATCCAACAGATACTTATTGACCGTTTCACGCGCTTCAATAGCCCAGTCGAAACCGTAATTGTCTTTATCGAAATTCCTGAAATCAACCAAACGGAGGTTATGAACAATATTTCCGCTTCCAATAATCAAAACGCCTTTATACCGAAGTGATTGCAGTTTCTTTGCCAGTTCAAAATGATACTGACCTGATTTGGTATAATCAATACTCAGCTGAATTACCGGAACGTCTGCATTTGGGTATAAATGTTTGATTACGCTCCAGGCACCGTGATCTAATCCCCAGTGTTCGTCTAAATCGACCAAAACCGGATCTAATATTTTTTGGGTTTCCAGAGCCAGCTCGGGACTTCCTTTTGCAGGATACTGCACATCAAAAAGCGCCTGCGGAAAACCTCCAAAATCATGGATTGTCCTTGGCATTTGCATTGAAGTTACTTTTGTGCCTTTTGTAAACCAATGCGCCGAAATACATAAAATTGCATTCGGCTGCGGCAATGTTTTTGCCAGATTGCGAAAACCAGCTACAAACTGATTTTCTTCAATGGCATTCATAGGGCTGCCGTGTCCTAAAAACAGAACCGGCATTTTATCGGTATTCGAAAACACAGATGAAATCGAATGTAAGTCGTTTAGTGTTGTCATTGTAAATAAATTTAAACACAAATTGCACAGATTTTCACTAATCTTAATCCAAAATCAATTCGTGCTAATTCGTGAAATTAGTGTTTTTATTCCTCAAAACTCTCGTCTTTAAATCCTATCAAATATAGCCTATTTTTAGCACGTGTCATAGCCGTATAAAGCCACCTGATGTAGTCACGATCGATTCCGTTTGGTAAATAAGGCTGTTCGATAAAAACAGTATTCCACTGCCCTCCCTGCGATTTGTGACAGGTTATGGCGTAAGAGAATTTTACCTGCAGACCATTAAAATATTCGTTCTCTTTAACTTTTTGAAATCTCTTGTATTTGGTTGTTTCATCAGCATAATCTTTCATGACTTCCTCATACAAACGATTAGATTCTTCATACGTTAAAGAGGGTGATTCACTTTTTATGGTATCCAGAATCAAAACCGTTTCAAAAGGTTTCTGATCCGGATAATCAACCATTCTGATTTTGACTTTCGCAAAAGTAAATCCGTATAATTCTTTGATTCCAAAAAGTTCCAGAATCTCAATAATATCTCCGTTGGCAATAAATCCGGCTTCATCGGTTTCCTTTAGCCAGAAGTAATTGTTCTTTACCACCATCAGAAAATCCCCAACCGATAGCTCGCTTTCTTTAAACAATATTCGGGTCCGGATTTGCTCATTATACTGGTTTGCTCTTTTGTTTGAACGCACAATAAAAGCAGTATCTTCAATACTATAATTGCTGTACGCAGTATTAATTGCATCCTGAATATCGTAACCATCGCTCAGGCGGACAATATCTTTAAACTTTTTTACATTAAACCTAAATTCAGTTATAAACGATTCTTTCAATAGTTCACGCAATTCGGTAGCATTAAATAAAATCCCTGAATTTTCTTCCTGACGCATTACTTCATCGAGTTCGATATGTTCAATTTCTTTATCGTAATGAATGCCTAAAGTCTGAATATCAAGTGCCGGGCTAATATCTAAATTCACCGGAGGCAGCTGAGCCGTGTCACCCAAAAGAATCATTTTACAATTCGTACCTGAATACACATAATTAATCAAATCATCTAAAAGAGAACCACTATCCAATGTACTGTCTGAAATCATCGAAGCTTCATCAACTATAAAAATGGTATTTTTATGCTTATTGACCTGTCTGGTAAAAGCGATTCCTCCACCCGATGATTTTTTAGGAAAATATATTTTTTTATGAATGGTAAATGCGGGATTATTCGAATAATTAGCAATGACTTTTGCCGCACGGCCGGTTGGCGCCAGCAGAACATATTTTTTATTGATATCCCCAAGATTATTCACAATTGTCGAAATCACGGTTGTTTTACCCGTTCCTGCATACCCCTTTAATACAAAAATGGTATCGTTTTGGGGCTCGGTCAAAAAAATAGCAATTTTCTGAAAAAAAATATCCTGTTTGTAAGTTGGTGCAAAAGGAAATCTTTTTTGCAGAACGCCATAAAATAATGCTGAATTCATAGGGGTAAAATTGAGGAACAAAGTTACCAATTGCAATAACAATTTCAAGACAAAAAAATTAATAACAATTTCAATGTGTCTATCAAATGAATTTTGTAAAAACTATTTGCGAATTTAATTTTAAAACCGTCACGATTGAATTTTATCAATATTTAATATTCCTATTTGTTTTTTTTACATTATCATTGAATTTTGATATTGTAATTGTCATTGATTTTTGAAATTGATATTGAAATTATTATTTGTAAGTTTGTGTTCGAATTAAATTCTTTCCTTAAACTACTGTAAAGGATTATAAATCAAATTATGGCATTTCAGAACACCAATATTACATCCAAACTTTATAAAAAACTTTCTATTCAGGTTTCACTGACCGGATTTTCTTTTTGTTGTTTCGATACCCTGAACGACAGGATTACTTCATTCAGCGAAATTAAATTTGACGTTTCAAAAAAAACAACCAAAATAGAGGATCATTTCGCTGAAGCTTTCAAAAAATACCCGGAATTAAAAGATACCTATGATGACATTATGGTTATTCATAATAACAATCTTTCAACTTTTGTTCCTTCGGCACTTTTTGATGAAAATTATCTGGGCAGCTATTTGCAATACACCACAAAAGTTTTTGAAACTGATTTTTTTACCTACGACGAAATTTCCAATTATCAAATGAATGCTGTTTATATTCCGTATATAAACATCAATAACTTTTTGATTGACAACGTTGGATCTTTTGATTACAAACATGTAAACAGCATTTTAGTCGAAAAATTACTTGAGGCTTCAAAAAACAATGATGACAAAAAAATGATTGTCAACTTTAATCCGGAACATTTTGAAATCATTGTAGTTGAAAATCAAAAACTGCTGTTATTCAATTCTTTTGAATACCAGACCCCGGAAGATTTTATTTATTATTTACTATTTACGGCCGAACAACTGAGTCTGAATCCGGAAATTTTCCCGCTCGAATTATTAGGCACTATTAATAAAAATGATCCGTTTTATGCTATTGCGTATAAATACATCCGAAATGTATCCTTTTTGGATGTAAGCACTTTACAGCAAAAAAACAACTTCTCGACTGCAGAAAATCAAAAACATTATATCTTATTTCAATCATGAGAATCATTTCTGGAAAATACAAAGGACGTCGCATTTTTCCGCCAAAAAACCTTCCGGTAAGACCTACGACTGATATGAGCAAAGAAGCATTATTTAATGTTTTGAACAATCATTTTAGTTTTGACGGCTTAAAAGTTTTAGATTTATTTTCGGGAACCGGAAACATCAGTTATGAATTTGCTTCACGTGGAAGTGCGCCAATAACCTGTGTTGATGGCGATTTTGGATGCGTAAAATTCATTAAACAGATTTCTTCAGAATATGATTTTGATATTGCTGCCACCAAAAGTGATGTTTATAAGTTTCTGGAAAATTGCAAAACTTCTTATGATATTATATTTGCTGATCCGCCTTACGGATTAGAGCAGGCTGCATTTGAAAAAATTGTTCTTACCGTTTTCGAAAGAGAATTGCTTCATGAAGACGGAATGATGGTTATAGAACATTCTAAGTATACCAAAATGGATCATTTGAGTAATTTTTCTTTTCAGAAAAGTTATGGAGGATCCTTTTTTAGTTTCTTCGAACTGAACTCAACTGGTGACGATTAAGAACTTCCTGAGGATTCATCCGTAAAGTCAACAGAAGAAGAAGGATAATCGTTATCATTTACAATAAAAACAAAAGCCCTTTTATTTTCACAAGGGCTTTTGTTTTTATATAGCTTAAACATAAAAAGCTTAGGTTTAAATTATTTTCCGATTACCCAACCTAAAGTAAAATTTCCTATCAGAACAAATTCTGTTTCATATTTATCGAAATTAACTCCCGGTCCGACGTTGAATTCAAGATTAAACCTTCCTTTATATGTACGCTGCAATCCCCAAAGCGCTCCAATGGTAAACGAAGGAATAACTTCTCTGTAATCATCATTTGTAGAAATAGACTCAAAATTATAAATCGCATTGGCAGCTAAAAAATTTCCTGAATTACGTGCAGTTCTTTTTCCTTTTTCAGCTCGTTTTTCAAGATTGTAATAATGACGAAACTGTTCGTTTATATTGGGATAAAAAGCAAAATTTGAATTATCCGAATTTGATGAATATCCTAAGCCAATGCTTGCCTCGGAATATAATGTATTCTTTGCGTCAAAACCATGTTCCCAAACAAATCCCGGGAGTAACATATTAATTTTAAATTGATTTTTTACTACAGAAACCGAAGTTTCATCCTGGGCATGAACAGCATTTATTGAAAGAACAGACAAAAGTAAAAATAAGTACGTTTTTTTCATTTTTTAGTTTTTAGAGGAAGGCGCAAAAATACTATTTAAATAAGACGAAACTAAAAAAAGAATATTATTTTCTTACATTTTTACTGTCTGAAAATCATATAAGGTTTGTAAATAATTGTATAACAGATTAGAAGATTTTATAGGATAAATTTGAATTGAACATTAAAATCAAAAAATCATGAACCTAAAAAGATTTTTCGGAGGATTACTGACAATTCTCGGAATAGTTGGACTTATTTATACTGCAGTAATTTTTGCAGACACTTCCGGAGGAACACGTGATATTAAATCGCTTATTATTTACGGAATACTTGGAATTATTTTTTTTACATCAGGAATCAGTTTAGTACGTACAACCAAAGACGAATCCTAGATTTTAAATACCACACTCTAAATACCACAAGTTAAACTCACAAAGCGCTTAAGCAGATACGAAAGTATTAAACTTAGCGCTTTGTGTATTTATAATAAAAATTATTCATGAACCGGATTCAGATTCAGTTCTATAAAATCCTTTTCCGTTTTTGAAATTATTAGGGTCGCAACTGTATTTCCAATCAAATTGGTTATCGCCCTTGCTTCGCTCATAAATTTATCAACGCCCAGCAAGAAAGCCAGTCCTTCAACCGGAATTTTATGTAATGCCGTTAAAGTCGAAGCTAACACAATAAATCCGCTTCCGGTCACTCCCGCCGCCCCTTTTGAAGTAATCATCAAAATGCCGATGACGGTCAAAATTTCAAAAAAACTCAAATGGACATCATACAACTGTGCGATAAAAATCACCGACATTGACAAGTAAATAGAAGTTCCGTCGAGATTAAATGAATATCCTGTGGGAATCACCAATCCCACAACCGATTTGCTGCAACCCATTTGCTCCAGTTTCACCATTATACCTGGCAAAGCGGCTTCAGAAGAAGAAGTTCCAAGAACCAATAAAAGTTCTTCTTTGATGTATTTTAAAATCGGCAGCATATTGATTTTGTAATATTTCAAAAGACCGCCTAGAATCAAAAATACAAATAAAGCCATTGTAATATAAACACACAGCATCAGCTTACCAAGCGGAATCAAAGTTTCCAGTCCAAATTTTCCAATTGTGTAAGCCATTCCTCCAAAAGCACCAAGCGGAGCGAAATACATCACATATTTTAATCCGGTAAAAACAACTTTTGAAAAGCGTTCCAAAACTAAAATCGTCTGCTCTCTCTTTTGATAAAAATTCAAAGCTATACCACAAACTATTGCAGCCAGAAGAACCTGCAGCGTAAAATTCGAAAAGAAAAACTGCAGCCACGAAAAGTTTTCTGCCGCATGATTCGTGTACTTGCTTGCATCCTGTAAATCCAATCCTGATTTATCTATTTTTCCGGGTTGAAATAAATAAGCCACTGCCACACCAATTGCTAAAGCAATAGTTGAAACCACTTCAAAATAAGCCAAAGATTTTACCCCTATTCGTCCCACTTTCTTCAGGTTTCCCATTCCGGAAATTCCCAAAACAATCGTCAGGAAAATAATCGGACCAATAAATAACTTGATAATATCGACAAATGTATCTCCAACAATTTTCATTTTCACACCATTTTCAGGAGAAAAATGTCCGAGCAAAACACCTGCAATAATCGAAATTAAAACCCAGAAAGTAAGATTAGTTACTACTGAACGAAAAATTGATTTCTTAGTTTTTGAAGAAAACTTGGGAGAATTTACATTCATGAAAATGAGTTAGCGCTTTCACAAATATATAAAAAATGCAGACCTGTAAGCCGGATTCTGTTCTTGTCCCGCCTAAGCGAAACAATACCTTATCATTTATCTAGATTCCGAATTACTTCGGAACTCAAGCTACCTACCCTTCAGCAACGAACGAGAAGCCCTTAAATGCTGATATACTTGGTATTTCACCGCATAGAGTTTACCTGGTTTCACTACAGCATTACCTGTACATACTTTCTGTTGCACTTGTCCTTGCCTTATTACTAAGACCGACGGGTGTTACCCGCTATGCTTCTCTGTGGTGTCCGGACTTTCCTCCCTCCCGATGAATCGGAACGACGATAAGGCGGTCTGCGCTGCAAAAGTAACACTTTATCACCGAAGAAGCTAAAATATAAATTTCAGATTTCCTTACATTTTCTTAACCCATTAATTTCAAATTGGTTATCTTTAAGATTCTATAATTTTAAATACAGTTTATTATGAAAAGAATGTATCATTACGCAACTGTTTCAAAGGCTTTAGATCAATTGCATGAAAAAGGGTTTACGTGCGATTTCAATCGAAATGCAGACGTGATTAAAAAAAATCCTGAAAAATTTGAAATTGTTCATGTGTATCGATACGAAGGGGAATCAGACCCGGGCGATGAGGCAGTTGTATACGGAATTAAATCAACTACAGGTAAAAAAGGAGTCTATGTAGCCGGCTTTTCTGCTGATTCAGATCAGGAAACCGCTAAATTTTTATTTGATTTAAGTATTAGGGGAAGGTAGAATTTAAAATTCCAATTGTTAAACTTAGACAAAATAAAATTCCAAATTCCAATGTTACATTTGTACTATTGGAATTTGGAATTTTTTTATTGAATTTTTTCAATTTTATAATGTTGGTATTTTTAGTTTCCATCCCGGCTGTATCAGATCCGGATTTGAAATAATATCTTTATTGGCTTCAAAAATATCCTGCCAGGAAACGCCGTATGATTTAGCAATTTTAGAAAGCGAATCGCCGTTTTCAACAGTATATTCCCTTAAAACTCCCTGCGTAACTTCGATGTTCATTACCACATCCGCTGATCTGTAATCGGGATCTATATTATTGTACGTATCCCACAGTTTGTCTTTATCAGCGACTGACTTAGCGTTGCCATCAATGTATAATACATTGTTTTGTTCTCTTACCTGTAAGGTATCTACTCCTAAATCGGCAGCCAGATTAATTAATTCACTGTATTTATGCTGTAAGCCCATAACGATTTATTTAATTATTAATTTGTTGTCGACTTTTTGAGGTTTCAATTCCTGTATGCTTTGGATTAACGGCTGTAACTGGCTTCTTTTAATTTCTCCGGAAAGCGTAACCACACCACCCACAACTGTCGCACTTACACCATCATAAGATTTAATGACTTTACCAACCGATTTATCTAAATCAGCATCCGAATTGATAATAACAGCCGCAGCGGCAGGTTCTTCATTTGCAACCGGAAACTGGCAATTATTCACCACCGATTTTACTCCTTTAACCGCTTTCACAGAACGTTCAATGTTTTTCTTAAAAGCATCATCTTCGCAGGTTCCCACAATGGTTGCAACACCTTCATGAATCGTAACCTGCACTTCAGGTGCATCTGCTAATTTTTCATTAATTTCTTTTTGAATATCTGCATCTTTAGGCGTGCAAGCCAGTAAAGTAAGAGGAAGACTTATTCCCAATGCAATTGATTTGAATTTCATAATACTATTTTTTAATAATTATCTGTTTTAAAATTAAACAGACTACTACTCAAAATTTTATATGATTATCCATAAAGATTTATATGGTTTTCAGTAGATCGATCTTTTTCAAACTCAAAATTAAAAGCATGCACCATTAATTCTGTAAAGCATTTGAATAATAATATAACTCGTTTATTTCTAAGCAGATGTATTTTTATAAAAAAATTAGAAATCATGATACATCAATTAAAACCTTCAATATTAGTAGAAACACCACTAGGAACTGGCCAGGCCATTTTTCTTATCGATTACGGAATGCATCAGAATACGTGTTGGGTTGTAGCTTTGCAAGAAAATGGAGTTATCAAGCATTTTGACTGTAACGATGTAATTCTTTCTACAAATTACACATATGGTATGAATCTTAGAAAAAATAATTTTGAAGACAAAAAAGAAGTTACTTAATATAACTTTACAATTGTTTTCTATGCTTTTGAAGTAATCAAACTCATTAATGAGTGGGACAACGAAATAACAAGAGGATTTATATGGTTCACAGACACTGTCCTTAAAAGTGTGTAAGTTTAAAAATAACGGGGTTTGACTTTTTAATTAAAGTTGAACCCTTTTTTCAAATATAGTTAAGAACTGATTGAGTATTAATCCCCAATTATGGATTGGCATTGTCCATTTTTTGGTAGCTTCTCTTAAAGCCAAATATACAGATTTTAAAACAGCTTCATCTGTGGGGAATGATAATTTATTTTTGGTGTATTTTCTAACCTTTCCATTTAGATTTTCAATTAGATTAGTGGTATAAATTATTTTCCTAATTTCTATAGGGAAGTCAAAAAAGACTGTAAGTTCTTCCCAGTTTTCCTGCCAGGATTTAACGGCATAAGGATATTTTTGATTCCATTTAAAGGCAAAATCTTCAAGAGCAGCTTTAGCAGCTTCTTTAGTTGGAGCATCATAAATCTGCTTCATATCTTTAGAGAACTCCTTTTTATCTTTCCATACTACATAACGCGCTGAGTTACGTATTTGGTGTACTACACAGATTTGAGTCTGTGATTCAGGGAATACATTTTTAATAGTCTGAGTAAAGCCGTTTAGGTTATCTGTAGCTGTAATTAATATATCCTCAACACCTCTGGCTTTTAAATCTGTTAAAACCCCTAACCAAAAGCTGGCACTTTCATTCTTGCCTAACCACATGCCTAAAACTTCTTTTTTTCCTTCTCGATTCAGACCAACAGCAAGATAAATAGTTTTGTTAATAACCTTTGAGTTCTCTCGAACTTTAAAGACAATCCCATCCATCCAAACGATTAAATAAACAGGTTCTAACGGGCGATTTTGCCAAGCTGTTATATCATTGGAAACTGATTCGGTAATTCTGGAAATAGTGGAGGTTGATATGTCAAATTTATAGACTTCTCTTATTTGTTCTTCAATATCACTAACAGTCATTCCTTTGGCGTAAAGAGAGATAATTACATTCTCTAATCCATCAATCATGCTTTGACGTTTTGGAATAATCATGGGATTAAAAGAAGCTTCCCTGTCCCTGGGAACCTGAATGTCTGATTCTCCAAATGAAGTTTTTATTTTCTTATTGGAAAAACCATTACGAGAATTCGATGAAGCTGTCTTTTCGTGTTTCTCATATCCTAGATGAGAATCCAGCTCCCCCGATAGAATAGCTTCTATTCCTCGTTTTTGTAATTGAGCCAGAAAACCGTTTAGGTCTTCACCTGTTTTGAATTGTTTTAAAAATTCATCTGATAATAAATCTTCTTTTTTCATAAGACTGTGTAAAAGTTAAAGTTAAAAAAAATGATGGTGATTTAATAACCCCATCATTTTTTAACTTACACAGTTAGTGAGACACTACCGGTTCACAGCAGGTTTGGTATATTACTTCCATCCAAAAAAATCTAGTAAAACCTTAAAGTTCATTAAATCAGGCTTTTCTGAAAATATCCAAAAGTTTATAAAATTCAATCAACGCTTTTTCTTCATCAAAGTTATTTCTTTCAAGAATCATGCGACAATATCCGGAAGTTGATTCAGCATAATTCAATTCTTTAGCGATGAAATCATTAAATGTATCCCATTTTGGAATTAAATTTTCATTTATTTCATTATGTGTAGTATTCAGTATATAACCATTTATATTATAATATAAAGTCGATAATTTCTTATCTCCAATATACAAATAAGGCTTTTCTCTAATTAATTCTAATAATGTATATAAGTTCATTTAATTTCATTAAACCCATTTTCTCTTAATACGCACATTACATGAATTTTATAATCAAGCCAATGTGAATCATTTTTATGTTCAAGACTTTCAATTTCAGCTAATAATTTAAAGGTCTCTTGTATTCCTTTTTCATTATCGTCTTCATTTTCAATTATATTATTGATCAGGTTTGATGTTCTAAATTCAAGTAAATATAATTCATCTACTTTTGAATTTGATTCAAAATAGCGACTCATCATCTTCATGTTTTCAAAATTTTGCTGAGAATATATTTTCATCTAAATTCATTTAAAACAGCAGCGATAAAATATTAATACCTCCAAAAAAATAGAGAGTCAATATTATAAAAGCTGCAAAAATTGCAATTACAATTAATCCGGTAAGAAGTAATTTTTTAAACATAAATTTTTCGAAATTACAATCGATTATCTCTTCCTTTAAAATGCTAAAATAATCCTTTTTATTATAATTAATTATCTCTTCTAATTGTTAAAAAAGAGTATTATTGTATTAAAAATATTCTTTATGAAATTGAAATATAACTCTATAATTGTGTTTGTCTTTTTCTTTAATTATTCTTTCTCTTGCGACTGCAAACCAATTGACCGAGAAAATATTATCGAAAAAGGGTTAAAACTATCTGAAATTGTATTTTATGGAGAAGTTATAAAAGTAGATTCTGTGTCTAAAACTTTTACTTTTAGAATTATAGAATTATTTAAAGGCAAATACAATTCTCAATATATCAAAGGGAAAGAATTTACTAGCTGTTCTATTTTACCAATCCAAAAACAACTTTGGATTGTTTATGCCGATTTTAGAAAAGATAAAACTATGATTGACATAAGTGGTTGTGCACCCAGTATTGGATTTAATCCGCCTCAAAACTCATTTCCACCTCCGCCTCAAATATCAAATCCTTATAAGAGAAAAGAAAAACAGTTAGAATTATTATCTGAATCTGTATGGAAATTGCAATTGGAAAATGAAAATTTGATAGATTGGATTTATCAATTAGAAAGGTTAAGAGCCTACAAAAAATCTCAAGAAAAAAATCATGACCAACAAAAAACGGAAGTAAAAAATGAAATTTACAGCAAATACATCATCATTTCTTTGATTGCCAACATCGTATTATTTCTAAGTTTAATCTTCGTGATTTTGAAGAAAAAGAATTTAGCCAAATAACTAAATTCCACTTTAAACAACGAAACAAAAGTCATATATTTGCTATCGAATAAAAAAGAATATGGAGCAATTTGTAGTATCGGCACGTAAATACCGCCCACAGACATTTAAAGATGTTGTGGGGCAGAAAGCTATTACAAACACTTTGCTGAATGCCATAGAAAGCAATCATCTTGCCTCTGCCCTTTTATTCACCGGACCGCGTGGAGTTGGTAAAACGACCTGCGCACGTATTTTGGCCCGTAAAATAAACCAGTCCGGATATGATGATCCAAATGAAGATTTTGCTTTTAACGTTTTTGAGCTGGATGCGGCTTCAAACAACTCGGTTGATGATATCCGAAACCTGATTGATCAGGTTCGAATCCCTCCCCAAACAGGACAGTATAAAGTCTATATTATTGACGAGGTTCATATGTTGTCTTCGGCTGCTTTTAATGCATTCCTGAAAACACTGGAAGAACCGCCAAAACATGCTATTTTTATCTTAGCAACTACCGAAAAACACAAAATCATTCCGACGATTTTATCGCGTTGTCAGATATTTGATTTCAAAAGAATTACAGTAAAAGATGCCAAAGAACATCTGGCTGACGTCGCACAAAGTCAGGGAATCAGTTTTGAAGATGATGCTTTGCATATTATTGCTCAAAAAGCAGATGGTGCGATGCGTGATGCTTTATCCATTTTTGACCGCGTGGTTTCATACTGCGGAACAAATTTAACGCGTCAGGCCGTAACTGAGAACCTGAATGTTTTAGATTACGAGACCTATGTTTCGATTACCGATTTGCTTTTAGAAAATAAAATTCCGGAACTTTTGCTGGCATACAACGATATACTTGCAAAAGGTTTTGACGGGCATCATTTTATTGCCGGTTTAGCTTCGCATTTCAGGGATTTATTAGTAAGCAAAACGCCTGCTACTTTAAGTTTGCTTGAAGTAGGCGAACAGGCACAGCAGATGTACGGCATACAGGCCCAAAAATGTTCTCAGGACTTTTTATTGCAGGGAATAGATATTGCCAACGATTGTGATTTAAAATACAAATTAAGCCAGAATCAGCGTCTGTTGGTCGAATTATGTCTGATGCAATTAGCCTCTATCAACTTTGATGGAGAAAAAAAAAAGCTGAGCAATTTATAATTCCGCCCACCTATTTTAAAAAGGCAGGGTATTCTATAGTTGAAAGTCCAAAATCCAAAGTTCAAAGTCTTCCTGCTGAAGCTGAAATTTCTACATCTAAGGTCGAAAACTCAGAAACTATAACTGAAGATATAGCATCACAAAAAGTAGAAACAGTTGTATCTCCACAAGTACAAACTCCTGTTGCTGCTCAATCTGAAGTTAATAATGAACCTAAAGTTTCTGCTTTTTCCCTGGCAAGTATCCGCAAGAAAAAAGAACTCGAAGCCAATGCTAAATCTTACGTAAAACCTAGTTCGGTTTTGCTTACAGAAGAATTTACTGAAACAGACATGTTATTGTACTGGAACAAATACGCACAGCGTTTAGGCGAAAAAGGTTTCAAAATCATGGAATCGCTATTATTGATTAACGACCCAAAATTAAACGGTACTGTTATCACAATTGAATTGCCGAATGAAGGTTCGAAATTAGATTTTGAAAGCCAGATTAACGGGCTTTTAGGCTATCTAAAAGGACACTTACACAATCATGATATTACGATTGAGATTATTGTAAACGAAGCTGCTGAAACCAAACGAAATCTTAACGATCAGGACCGATACAATCGTTTATTGGAAATCAACCCAAATATTGAACTTTTACGTTCGACATTTGGATTGGATTTGCCTTAGTTTTACTATTTTTTATTGTTTATTTTTAATTTTTTCTTCTCGGAAAATGTGACTATTTGTTTCTCATACCGAAATTATAAACTTTCTGCAACCATTTTTTTCTTTGCCCTTCATCAGCTGTTTTTACGATTCCGATATAACTTACTTTTACCGGTGTAATGCCACAAAATTGCAGGGTACATTTTTTTAGCTGATTCACACTTGGTCTTCCATAAACCAATCGGTAATACCAACCCGGTTGATCTAAAGTGGTAATAATATGAGCCGTTTTTCCTTTTAAAAGTTTGTCCCACCAAACCGAATTTTCACGGTATTGAAATGCCATTCCGGGTAAAAATAAGCGATCGATAAAACCTTTAGTAATGGCAGGCAAGCCTCCCCACCAAACCGGATGAATCCAGACTAAATGATCGGCATTTTCGATTTTTTTCCAGGCTTCAGCTAAATCAGGTTCTAATTCGGTTCGTTTTTGATAACCAAACTGTAAACTCGGATTGAATTGCAATTCGGCAATGATTATGGTTTCAACCTGAGAGCCAGAATCAAGTACTCCTTTATGGTATTCATTAGCAATAGTAAAATTGAAACTTTCAGGATTGGGATGTCCGTTTATGATTAGTATTTTTTTCATTGGATTTTTTTCCAAAAATACTATCTGACGCTTTTTTTCTACTGGACAAATGTCCTGAAAAATATTGATGCTATCTTATCATAAGTTTTTTTCTTATAACTTAATCTTTCACGCAGATTTGATTAGACTCACCTTACTTATTGATCTAAAAAAGATTTACACAGATTTTCAAAAAAATAATCTCAAAAGTTTACAGTAAAAAATTAATTCAAATAAAGTCTATAAAACCGCTTTTCTGATTCGGCTTAAATGTCTTGGGGTAATCCCCAAATAAGAGGCTAAATATTGCAACGGAATCAACTGCAGGTATTTTTGGTGTTGCTGAAAAAGTTCTTCGTAGCGTTGTTTACCTGATAATTTCTGGAACGAAATCATTCTTTTGTTCAGGTTTACGAACTCAATTTCGGTTAGTTTTCTTCCTGTTTCCTGCCAGTTGTAACCTGACTGATAGAGCTTTTCTAAACTTTTACGGCTTAAAACCTGTACTTCTGTATCGGTCAAAGCCTGAATATTTTCCTCTGCCCTTTCTTCTGTAATAAAACTGGCAAAAGAGGCCATAAATTCATTTTCGAAAGCAAAACAATTGGTAATTTCATCCCCTTTATGATTTATAAAAAAGGAACGGAGAATACCTTTTTTAATAAAAACAATTTCATTGCAGACCTGATTTTCCTTCTGTAGAAAGTCACCTTTCTTTAGTTTTCGAAACGTAATTAGATCATCTAAAAGATTTAACTCATCCTCAGTAAAATCCTGAATGGACTGAAAAACAGCTTTCATGATTAATTAATCTTTTGAAGTGAAAACTTTTTCAATTCTTTTATCCGGAATAAGCCATAATAAAGCCACTGCCAGATAAGCAGCACCAGAAATCCATTCAGTATAAAAAGAAGAAACAATACCAACAACATATAAAATTGTAGAAGCAATTCCTTTAAAATCGCTTCCTATTGCTTTTGCCAGTACCGAATTTTCTCCTTCATTACTAATGATAAGCCTTTGCAGGATAAAATAAGCGATTGCTGATAAAAACAAAACCACACCGTATAAAGTCATAGCTGCTGGTTCAAAATTATGTTCTCCCATCCATCCTGTTGCAACCGGAATTAAGGATAGCCAAAACAGCAAATGCATATTTGCCCAAAGAATTTTTCCGTTTACTTTAGACAAACCATGAAGTAAGTAATGATGGTTATTCCAATAAATCCCAACATATATAAAACTAATGACATAACTCAGAAACTTAGGAATAAGTGGTTTTAGATCGGCAAACTCATGTCCATGCGGCACTTTAATTTCTAAAACCATAATGGTAATAATAATCGCTAAAACGCCATCACTAAATGCTTCAAGTCTGGTTTTGTTCATTTATAATTCTAAGTTAAATTTTACCATAGTACATCGCTTTTACAATTCCGTCAGAAAGTCCGATTTTTGGAACATAAATCTGACGTGCCCCACTCCATTTCATTGCATTCAGATAAATACGTGTTGCATGAATGATTACATCGGCACGGTCGGAATTCAGACCTAATTCGGCAATTCTCTGCTCATAAGTCAACGAATTTAAAAATGCATATTGTGAATTAATATAAATATAGGAAAGCGGTTTTTCCTGCTGCTTGCCGGACATTTTAAATAACTTATTGATGTTTCCACCAGAACCAATAAGGGTAACTTCCTCATAATCTTTGGTATTGGCTTTGATCCATTTTTCAATCTCATCCCAAACCACATCATGAACCATATTATTGAGCAAACGGACTGTCCCTGCCTTGAATGATCTTGAATTGATCATTTTTCCATCTGAGAAAAGCGTAAATTCGGTACTTCCACCGCCAACATCTACAAAAAGATAGGTTTGGTCTGTTCTCAGCAAATGATGTAAATCTGTTGAAGCAATAATGGCTGCTTCTTTTTTTCCGTCTATAATTTCAATTTTTATGTCGGCTTTTTTCTTAATCAGGCCTACCACTTCTTTGGCATTATAAGCTTCCCGCATAGCAGAAGTTGCAAAGGCCATATAACGCTCTACTTTATGAACTTTCATTAAAAGGTTAAATGCTTTCATGGCATCTACCATTCTTTCTATATTTTCTTCCGAAATTTCACCAACCGTAAAAGCATCCTGCCCTAAACGTATTGGTACACGAACAAGTGAACTTTTATTAAACTGAGGCTCTTTGCCATCCTGCTCCACAACATTAGATATTAGTAGCCTCATGGCATTTGAACCGATATCTATTGCTGCATATTTTTTTATTTTAATCATGCTCACTTATGATTTGAAATTTAAAATTTGTGTAATTATTAATTTGTTTTTTGGACAGCTGTTTCGGCTATTTCGATTTTATTCTGATAATATTTATAGGTTTCCAATTGTGCCCTGAAAGGAGCATGATGATTTCGGGCTTTGTATTTATTGTCTAATTTATAAGAATGGTATCTCACTTTTACATTCCCTTTCCAGGCAATATTGAAATTATCTATTAATTCTTTTTTAATCGACAAATCATAAATAGGGCAAGTCACTTCTACCCTTCCATCAAGATTTCTGGTCATAAAATCAGCTGAAGAAATATATACTTCTGTTAAACCGGCATTTCCAAAAATATACACTCTTGTATGTTCCAGATAATTATCAACGATACTGATGGCCTCAATATTTTCGCTCATTCCCGGAATTCCCGGAATCAGACAACAAATCCCTCTTACCTGCAATTGAATCTTAACTCCTGCATTACTTGCTTCATATAACTTATCGATCATTTTAAAATCAGATAAACTATTCATTTTTAACTTAATGTGAGTTTTTCTACCTGCCAGAGCGTGCAAAATTTCACGGTCAATAAGTTTAATAAATTTGGTTCTCGTATAATGAGGTGATACAATGAGATGTTTGTATCTGTGTATCCTGTAATTGATATCGAAGAATTCGAAAATTTTAGAAACATCTTTTAAAATTCCCTGATGACAGGTTAAAAGCGTTACGTCAGTATAAATTTTGGCTGTAGATTCATTAAAATTTCCAGTAGAAATAAATCCGTAACGACGTGTTTTTTCATCTTCTACTCTTTCAATAACACATATTTTACTATGAACTTTTAAGCCTTTCACTCCAAAAATAAGTTCAATACCTTCAGTCTGCATTTGTTCTGCATACGAAATATTCGAAGCTTCGTCAAATCGAGCCTGAAGTTCTATTTGAACCACCACCCTTTTACCATTTTTGACCGCATTAATCAGCGAACTGATAATTTGTGAGTTCTTAGCCAGACGATATAAAGTAATTTTGATACTCGTTACTTTTGGATCTAAAGCTGCCTCACGCAAAAACTTAGTCAGGTAGGAAAAAGACTGGTATGGAGCATGAACCAAATAATCTTTTTTGTTTATTTTTTCTAAAATACTTCCGTCGAGACTCAAACCCGGAACCGGCAAAGGTTCATTTGGTTTATAGAGTAAATCGTAACGCCCTAAATTTGGGAAACTCATGTAATCACGGCGGTTATGGTATCTTCCGCCCGGAATAATACTATCTGTTTCTACGATTTTCATTTTCTCTAAAAAGAAATGCAGTGTATCATCTTCAATCTGGCTGTCGTAGATAAAACGAACCGGTTCCCCTATTCGGCGGTCTTTTACAGATGAAGCAATTTTTTCAAGCATACTTTTACTCAAATCGCTGTCAATATCTAATTGGGCATCACGTGTAATTTTGATCATATGTGCCGAAACACTTTTAAAATTAAATATATTGAAGATGCTTTTTAGTTTATAGCGAATAACATCATCGATTAGAATCACATATTGTTTTTCGTCTTCTGAAGGAAGAACAACAAACCTGTTTATGTTTTTAGGAATTTCAATTAAAGCATAACGAATCTCATCATTTGCCAATTCTAAACGAACTGCCAGATAACCCAAAGTATCTTTAAGAACCGGAAAAACGGCTAGGTCATTCAAAATAATCGTCACCAGTTCCGGACTTAATTTTTGCATGTAAAAGTCCTTTAAGAAATCTTCCTGGGATGGGCTGATCTGATCTTCCGTTATAATAAAAATATTTTCAGTTTCAAGTTCGGCTTCTATATTCCCTAAAATACGTAAACTTTCAGATTGCTGCTGAATAACAATTTCTGTAATATCTTTAATTAACTGATGTGCAGAAATACCTCCTAAATATTTCTCTCCGGAAATTCCTGAAAGGCTCAGTCTACGTATTGCAGCATATCGAACTCTAAAAAATTCATCTAAGTTGTTTGAAAAAATTCCAACAAAACGCAGTCTGTCTAAAAGCGGAACCGTATTATCACCGGCTTCCTGAAGTACTCTTGCATTAAACGCTAACCAGCTTTTTTCTCTGTCGATATATTTCTGTTCGTGCACGTTATTTATTTTAAATCTTTGGGGAAAATAGTTTTATGGGTTTTGCCTTTATCAATCGTATCCCATCTTTCTGAATCGAATTGCAGTGATACGAAACCTGAAGTTGGAACATTTTCTATAAAAACATCCCCAAATTTATTAACAAAATTTGTAATAGCCTCGTTATGTCCAAAAAGAATAACGCTTTCTAAACTATTATCACATGATTTGATAACTTTTTCAAGATGCCTTTCATCAAAAGTATACAACTCGTCTTTGAATAAAATACTTTCTAATGGGTAGGATAAATTTTGGGCAAAAATTATTGCTGTTTCTGAAGCTCTGGCAGCGGTACTGCTCCAGATTGTATAGGTTTTAGGGAGAAATTCCGCAATGGCACCTGAAACGCTGTGGGCATCTAAAATACCTCTTTTCATTAAAGGTCTGTCAAAATCTTTCAGAGGGGCTTCCCAACTGGATTTTGCATGTCTTATTAAAATTAAATTTTTCATAAACAAGGATATTTTTAAGTGTAGCTACCAGGAATAATTCAATTCCTAATTTACAAAAGATATTTTAATAGCCTATGATTTTTTTATTCTGTTAACATTTAAAAATAATTATTAACCCGAACAAAAACACAGGATAAATTGTTAATTAAAAAAGCGTCATTCAACTCTTAAAACAATCACTTAATCGATATTTCTAAAAAAACAAAAAATACATCATAACAATTGATATATAACAAATTATACAAAAAAACATCTTTTAAAACCATTTAAAAAACTAAAAAATCACTTTTTAAGTTGTTATAATTCTATTTAAAAAAGAAATTTTAGAATACATATTTAACAAAAAATATGCACTTAAACGTTTTTTCAGGTTAGTTACAGATAAAGAAAACATAATTTAACCAATGTATATAACTTTGATTCATAGATTTAATGTTAAAATTTTAAGATTATCATAACACCTCTTTCCCGCCTTTATTAAATCTAAAACGCACTTTAACTGAATAACCCCAAAAATTCATTAAAAGGCAAGAAGTCCAAAAACATTTTTAATCCTAACTTAATAAAATTAGAGATTATGGAAATCATTACTTATTTTTTTACATTTAAAAATATTAGAAACGTTTTCATAACGTTGATGCTAGTATTTGACATTCATCTTTCATTTTCACAAGTTGATTTAAGAACCTGTAACTATGATTGTACATCTAACAATTATACCCTAAAAGATGTCTATCTAAGTTTATCGAATGTAAATGGTGATCCAATAACCAATACAACCTGTACGATTGGTGAAGTTAGGCAGGTATATATTTTTCTTAATTATTCTTCTAATTCCAATTCAAACATTTATTTCGCCAGATTAAATTCTGATCTTACAATTGCAGGGGTAACCACTTTTGTAAATGTCTTATTGGGAACTATCGTGCCAGGAGATAACAAAAAATTACTGTATGGCCCTTTCAACTGGACTTGCGGGGACGAACTAAGCCTTAGTAACACCATAATAGCATGGAAGACCAACAGTAATAACGACCCAGGCTCCAATTACAGCTGCAGTAGTTACACTAATTCACAATGCGATTTTACAAATTCATTTATAATTTCAAAACCATTGGCAGTTCAGTTTACTTACAAAGCTTGTAAATCTGGTACAAATACCACCGTTAAATTTACATCAACAACCAATGGTGGGATTGCACCTTATACCTATGCCTGGGATTTCAAAAATGATGGCGGAACACCCGATTCTACTATTGCAAATCCTACCTTTACTTATACTACATCTAATAATACTGCAAAATTAACCGTAACAGATTCACAAAATCTCACCAATACTTACATAGTGCCAATTGTTGAGCCGAATGAAATTATGCTCAGTGAGACCCATGCGAATATTGGATGTAATGGAGGAACAACTACACTTGCCTTAAATGTCACAGGCGGAACTCCCGGTTACACCTACTCCTGGAATACTGGAGCAGTAACGAAAGATCTAACCAACATAGTTCCCGGAACTTATACCGTTACGGTGACAGATGCCAATGGTTGCACCAAAACACAGTCCTTTATAATTAATCAGCCAACAACTTTGACTGCTACTACATCACAAACAAATGCAACTTGTGCAGGAGGTTCTAACGGAACTGCTACAGTAACACCTTCCGGAGGAACAGCGCCATATACCTACATATGGTCACCATCAGGAGGAACAAATGCTACAGCAACAGATCTTATGGCAGGAAATTATAGTGTTCTGATAACAGATGCAAATAATTGTACCGTAACTAAAAATATAACTATTATTGATGGCGACTCGATTCCACCAATAATCAATCCGCTACCATCTTCAACAACAATCAATTGTCCTGCATTGCCTGTATTCGCAGAGGCAACAGCAACAGATAATACCGGAGTAGTTGCCTCACTAACATATGTAGATTCTACAACACAGGGGAATTGTACAGGAACTTATACTACAATCAGAACGTGGACTGCCAAGGATGCCTGTGGTAACACCTCACTTCCTGTTAGTCAGACTATAACTGTACAAGACAATACAAAACCTGTGTGGATAAACGTGGCAGGTTCCTTAAATACAACTCTCGAATGCAGCAATACAATTGGTTTAGCTAACGCCCAGACTTTATTTCCAGTCGCTTCTGATTTATGCGATTCTGATGTTTCTAATATTGTAAAAATAAACGGTCCATTCATCGCTAATATGGGATGCACAAATGCCGGAACTTACACCAATACCTGGACTGTTACAGATGATTGCGGAAATATATCTGATACTTTTACACAAACTATAACAATTACTGACACTATTGCCCCTACCTGGACAACCCCTGCTGATGCTTTGAATGTTACTTTACAGTGTAGTGACATCTCAGGTTTAGCAACAGCTCAGGCAGTTGCTCCAGTAGCAACCGATAATTGCGGAGGAACAGTAACGTATACCAAAACAAGCGGAACTTTTTCTGCAGGTTCTTGTGTGAACTCAGGAACTTACACCAACACCTGGGTTGCCAAAGATGTCTGCAACAACTCTTCAACCACTTTTACTCAGGTAATTACTATCGAAGACACAATTGCACCAATATGGACAACCACTGCAACTTCCTTAAATGTTACTTTGCAATGTAGTGATCTTTCAGGATTAGCAACAGCTCAGGCAGTAGCTCCGGTAGCAACTGATAATTGTGGAGGAACCGTAACGTATACCAAAACAAGCGGAACTTTCTCTGCAGGTTCTTGTGCAAACTCCGGAACTTACACCAATACCTGGGTTGCCAAAGATGTCTGCAACAATTCTTCAACTACTTTTACTCAGGTAATCACTATCGAAGATACTACTGCACCAATGTGGACAACTGCTGCAGCCTCCTTAAATGTTACTTTGCAATGTAGTGACACTTCAGGATTGACAAACGCTCAGGCAATGTTCCCAGTCGCTTCAGATCTTTGTGATGCCGATGTATCCAATATCGTAAAAGTTAGCGGTCAGTTCATGGCTTCTGAGGGTTGCGCAAATGCCGGAACCTACACCAACACCTGGACCGTAAAAGACGATTGTGGCAATACTTCTGATGTTTTCACGCAAGTGATTACTATCGAAGATACCACTGCGCCAATATGGACAACCCAAGCTACTTCTTTGAATATGACGCTACAATGCAGCGACACTTCAGGATTAGCAAATGCCCAGGCAATGTTCCCAGTCGCTTCAGACCTTTGTGATGCCGATGTATCCAATATCGTAAAAGTTAGCGGACAGTTTATGGCTGCTGAAGGTTGTTCCAATACCGGAACCTATACCAACACCTGGACCGTAAAAGACGATTGTGGCAATACTTCCGAGACTTTCACTCAAATAATCACTATCGAAGATACTACTGCGCCAATATGGACAACCCAAGCTACTTCTTTGAATATGACGCTACAATGCAGCGACATTTCAGGATTAGCAAATGCCCAGGCAATGTTCCCAGTCGCTTCTGATCTTTGTGATGCCGATGTATCCAATATCATAAAAGTGAGCGGCCAGTTTATGGCTGCTGAAGGTTGTGGAAATTCCGGAACCTATACCAACACCTGGACCTTAAAAGACGATTGTGGCAATACTTCTGATGTTTTCACGCAAATAATCACTATCGAAGATACCACTGCGCCAACATGGACAACTGAAATGGGTTCTTTGAATGTAACTTTACAATGCAGCGATCTTTCAGGATTAGCAAATGCTCAGGAAATGTTCCCTGTAGCTTCTGATCTTTGTGATGCTGATGTATTGAATATCGTAAAAGTGAGCGGACAGTTTATGGCCGCTGAAGGTTGTTCCAATACCGGAACCTATACAAATACCTGGACTGTAAAAGACGACTGTGGCAATACTTCCGAAACTTTCAAGCAAGTGATTACTATAGAAGATACCACTGCTCCAACATGGACAACCCAAGCTACTTCTTTGAATATGACTTTGCAATGCAGCGACACTTCAGGATTGGCAAACGCTCAGGAAATGTTCCCAGTCGCTTCTGACCTTTGTGATGCCGATGTATCCAATATCATAAAAGTGAGCGGTCAGTTTATGGCTGCTGAAGGATGCGCAAATGCCGGAACCTACACCAACACCTGGACCGTAAAAGACGATTGTGGCAATACTTCCGAGACTTTCACGCAAGTGATTACTATCGAAGATACTACTGCACCGATGTGGACAACTGAAACAGCTTCGTTAAATGTGACTTTGCAATGCAGCGACACAGCAGGGTTGGCAAACGCCCAGGCAATGTTCCCTGTAGCTTCTGATCTTTGTGATGCCGATGTATCCAACATCGTAAAAGTGAGCGGACAGTTTATGGCCGCTGAAGGTTGTTCCAATACCGGAACCTATACCAACACCTGGACCGTAAAAGACGATTGTGGCAATACTTCCGAGACTTTCACTCAAATAATCACTATCGAAGATACCACTGTGCCAACATGGACAACTGAAATGGGTTCTTTGAATGTAACTTTACAATGCAGCGATCTTTCAGGATTAGCAAATGCTCAGGCAATGTTCCCTGTAGCTTCTGATCTTTGTGATGCTGATGTATTGAATATCGTAAAAGTGAGCGGACAGTTTATGGCCGCTGAAGGTTGTTCCAATACCGGAACCTATACCAACACCTGGACCGTAAAAGACGATTGTGGCAATACTTCCGAGACTTTCACTCAAATAATCACTATCGAAGATACCACTGAGCCAACGTGGACAACCACTGAAGCTTCCTTAAATGTGACTTTGCAATGCAGCGACACTTCAGGATTGGCAAACGCTCAGGAAATGTTCCCTGTAGCTTCTGACCTTTGTGATGCCGATGTATCCAATATCATAAAAGTGAGCGGTCAGTTTATGGCTGCTGAAGGATGCGCAAATGCCGGAACCTATACCAATACCTGGACCGTAAAAGACGACTGTGGCAATACTTCCGAAACTTTCAAGCAAGTGATTACTATAGAAGATACCACTGCTCCAACATGGACAACCCAAGCTACTTCTTTGAATATGACTTTGCAATGCAGCGACACTTCAGGATTGGCAAACGCTCAGGAAATGTTCCCAGTCGCTTCTGACCTTTGTGATGCCGATGTATCCAATATCATAAAAGTGAGCGGTCAGTTTATGGCTGCTGAAGGATGCGCAAATGCCGGAACCTACACCAACACCTGGACCGTAAAAGACGATTGTGGCAATACTTCCGAGACTTTCACGCAAGTGATTACTATCGAAGATACTACTGCACCGATGTGGACAACTGAAACAGCTTCGTTAAATGTGACTTTGCAATGCAGCGACACAGCAGGGTTGGCAAACGCCCAGGCAATGTTCCCTGTAGCTTCTGATCTTTGTGATGCCGATGTATCCAACATCGTAAAAGTGAGCGGACAGTTTATGGCCGCTGAAGGTTGTTCCAATACCGGAACCTATACCAACACCTGGACCGTAAAAGACGATTGTGGCAATACTTCCGAGACTTTCACTCAAATAATCACTATCGAAGATACCACTGTGCCAACATGGACAACTGAAATGGGTTCTTTGAATGTAACTTTACAATGCAGCGATCTTTCAGGATTAGCAAATGCTCAGGCAATGTTCCCTGTAGCTTCTGATCTTTGTGATGCTGATGTATTGAATATCGTAAAAGTGAGCGGACAGTTTATGGCCGCTGAAGGTTGTTCCAATACCGGAACCTATACCAACACCTGGACCGTAAAAGACGATTGTGGCAATACTTCCGAGACTTTCACTCAAATAATCACTATCGAAGATACCACTGAGCCAACGTGGACAACCACTGAAGCTTCCTTAAATGTGACTTTGCAATGCAGCGACACTTCAGGATTGGCAAACGCTCAGGAAATGTTCCCTGTAGCTTCTGACCTTTGTGATGCCGATGTATCCAATATCATAAAAGTGAGCGGTCAGTTTATGGCCGCTGAAGGTTGTTCCAATACCGGAACCTATACAAATACCTGGACTGTAAAAGACGACTGTGGCAATACTTCCGAAACTTTCAAGCAAGTGATTACTATAGAAGATACCACTGCTCCAACATGGACAACCCAAGCTACTTCTTTGAATACGACTTTGCAATGCAGCGACACTTCAGGATTGGCAAACGCTCAGGAAATGTTCCCAGTCGCTTCTGACCTTTGTGATGCCGATGTAGCAAATATCGTAAAAGTTAGCGGTCAGTTTATGGCTGCTGAAGGTTGTGCAAATGCCGGAACCTATACCAATACCTGGACTGTAAAAGACGATTGTGGCAATACTTCTGAAACTTTCACTCAAATAATCACT
Organism: Flavobacterium flavigenum; assembly: GCF_027111255.2. Classification (NCBI taxonomy): domain Bacteria; kingdom Pseudomonadati; phylum Bacteroidota; class Flavobacteriia; order Flavobacteriales; family Flavobacteriaceae; genus Flavobacterium; species Flavobacterium flavigenum. The sequence goes on from NZ_CP114285.2 coordinate 1,016,845, forward strand.
ATCGAAGATACTACTGCACCAACATGGGCAACCCAAGCTAATTCTTTTAATATGACTTTACAATGCAGCGATACAGCAGGGTTGGCAAACGCTCAGGCAATGTTCCCTGTAGCTTCTGATCTTTGTGATGCTGATGTATCGAATATCGTAAAAGTGAGCGGTCAGTTCATTGCTTCTGAAGGTTGTGTAAATTCCGGAACCTATACCAACACCTGGACCGTAAAAGACGATTGTGGCAATACTTCCGAAACTTTCACGCAAGTGATTACTCTGGAAGACACAACGGTGCCAATGTTTACAGGAAATCTTCCTGCAGATATTACGGTTTCCTGCGATGCTGTCCCTGAACCAGCCACATTGCAAGTCTCAGATAATTGTAATAGTACTTTACCAGTTGTCTTTTCTGAAACAAAAAGTAATATTCAAAATGAATGCCTTAGCAACTACACCTTAACACGTATATGGTCAACAAGTGACTGCAGCGGAAATACTGCTTCACATTTTCAAATTATAACTGTAAGAGATACAACTGCACCTACAGGAACTGCCCCTGCAAGTGTAGCTGGTTTACAAAGTATTGCCAATATACCCGCCGGAAGCCCACAAGATATAAAAGATGCAGCAGATAATTGCAGCGAAAGCGTAAACATCTCGATAACTGATTCGAATAATGGAGGAAGCGGCTGTGATGGAAATGCTTATATCCTAACCAGAACCTATGCCTTAACAGATTGTGCAGGTAACAAAACTGAGCTGGTACAAACCTTTACTGTAGAAAATAAAATTTCAGTAACGGGAACAGCTTCTAATGTTACCTGCTTTGAAGGCAGTAATGGCTCTATTTTAGTAACTAGCAGCCCGGGGTCAGTAGTTGTGATCCGAAATCAAAACAATGAAGTAGTAGGCAATACTAATTTACGCGCCGGAGTCTACACTCTTACAGCAACCTCATCGGTAAGCAATAATAACCAGGTTTGTTCAGCCACATCTACCGTGACTATCACACAACCTGAAAATGTTATTCTCAACCTTAACAGCGATGCCTGTAATGCTGACTCATCACTCCTTAACCTTTCCAATTTATTGCCTGAAGATATTTCCAGAACAGGAATCTGGACTGACACAAGTAATACCAATGCATTACAGGGAAACATCCTTACTGTTTTTGGACTTGCATTAGGCAGTTATACCTTCGAATATAAGACCACTAACGAAGATTGTCCAAGAAGTATCTCATTAAATTTACTTGTAAATGATGACTGTAAAGTATTAGCCTGCGAAAATGTGGTAGTACATAATGCGTTCTCTCCCAATGGTGACGGTATCAATGATTTTTTCAAAATTGACAACATTGATCAGACTACATGCTATCCTGAAAATACTGTAGAAATCTATAATCGCTGGGGAATACTGGTATTTGAAACTACAAATTATAACAATACCACCAATGCTTTTGACGGAACTTCCAGAGGCAGAACGACTATCAAACAATCTGAAGGACTGCCTACAGGAACCTATTTCTACATTATTAATTACAAATCTTTAGATGGTAATAACAACCTTCAGTCTAATAAAAAAGATGGTTTTCTTTATTTGTCTAAATAAACACCATTTGTAATTCGGTGTAATGAGTTTACACCGAATTGCAAAATAATAAAAATCCTTGTTTGAGTAAGTGAATATCAAGGCTTATTGTTAAGGATTTTATTGATAAAAATCATTAGTAATAATTGCAAAAAAAATAGCTACTATGAGAACAAAATTATTTTCCTTCGCTTTTATGTTCGTATCCATGGTAAGTTTTGCACAGCAAGATGCTCAATTTACGCAATACATGTACAACACCATAAACATCAACCCTGCCTATGCAGGTTCACGTGGAGCTTTAAGTGTTTTCGGCTTATACCGCACGCAGTGGGTTGGACTCGATGGTGCTCCGGAAACAGGCTGTTTATCAGTCAACACACCAATAAACAACAGTAATTTAGGTATAGGCGGGTCTTTGGTCAATGACAAAATTGGACCTACAAATGAAACCAACTTTTCTGTTGATATTTCTTATACCGTACAGACATCGGCTGATTTTAAATTGTCTTTTGGTATTAAAGGAACAGCAAACATGTTCAATTTGGATGTAAATAAACTAAATCCGGATGTTGCAGGAGATCCACAATTTCAGGATTTTAACAATAAATTCTCTCCTAATGTAGGTGCCGGGGTTTACTGGCATTCAGATAAAGCTTATCTGGGTTTATCGGTACCTAATTTTATCGAAACAAATCGTTTCAATGACAATGATATTGTTATTTATAAAGATAAGATCAATTATTACTTTATGGCCGGATATGTTTTTGACCTAGATAAATACCAATATATAAGATTTAAACCAGCCTTATTAACCAAAATGGTAGAAGGAGCCCCACTACAAGTAGATGTATCAGCCAATTTTATGTTTATTGACAAATTTGTAGTGGGTGTTGCTTACAGATGGAGTGCTTCATTGAGTGCTATGGTAGGATTTCAAATTACTGACGGGCTTTATCTCGGATATGGTTACGATCGTGAAACCACCAACTTAAACAATTATAATTCTGGGTCGCATGAAATATTCCTGCGCTATGAATTCTTTACTAAAAATGGTAAAATAACAACTCCTCGTTTCTTTTAAAAATAGTTATCATGAAAAAGTTTATAATACTTTGCTTCACAATAGTAAGTGTTTTTTCATTCAGATGTTATGCCCAACAATCGAAAGTAAATGCTGCTGAAAAAAAATACGATGGCTATGCTTACATCGACGCCATAAAAACCTATGAGAGACTAGCCAAGAAAGGATACAAGTCTGAAGATATGTTTAAGAAACTGGGGAATTCTTATTACTTCAATTCTGATTTTGAAGGAGCTGCAAAATGGTACGGAGAGTTGTTTGCCATGAATGCAAATCCTGAACCTGGATTTTACTACAGATATGCCCAATCACTAAAGTCGACAGGGAAAACGGATCTCGCCAATAAAATCCTCTCAGAATTTAACTCAAAATATCCAAATGACAATCGTGCTAAACTTTATAAAGAAAATGTAAATTACCTTGATAAGATTAAAGCCAACTCAGGACGCTATACTATTGAAGATGCCGGAATTAATTCACAATATTCTGACTACAGTACTTTTGTAGCCAACAATAAAATTTATTTTGCTTCGGCTCGTGACACCGGTAATTTTTCACAGCGCAAACACAAATGGACAGGTGAATATTTTACCAATTTATATGTTACAGATGTTGATTCTGTAAAAGTAAAAAAATTCAGGACTGCACTGAATACCAAATTCCACGAATCTTCTCCGGTACTTACAAAAGACGGAAAAACAATTTATTTTACACGTAATAATTATTTAGATGGAAAAAAAGGAAAAAATGAAGACAAAATTACTTTTATCAAAATCTACAAAGCCACTCTTGAAAATGGTAAGTGGACTAATATTAGAGAACTTCCCTTCAGCAGCAACAATTACAGTACTGCTCATCCTGCACTTAGCCCTGATGAAAGAACTTTATATTTTGCTTCTGATATGCCTGGAAGTATTGGCCAGTCTGATCTGTTTAAGGTTAGCATCAATGAAAATGGTGACTTTGGTAAACCGCAAAACTTAGGTAAATCAATTAATACGGAAGGCAGGGAAACATTTCCGTATGTGAGCAATGAAACCGAAATTTATTTTGCTTCAGACGGTCACCCCGGACTTGGCGGACTGGATGTTTTTGTAGGCCAGATTGATCCCGACGGAAGCATTAGTGATATCCAAAATGTAGGTGCAGATATCAATTCTCCAAAAGATGACTTTGCTTACACAATTGATACTGCTACAAGAGAAGGCTATTTTAGTTCCAACAAAGATGGAGGTAAGGGTTCAGATGACATTTATAAATTTCTGGAAACACGAAGATTAAAATGTACTCAGGAATTATATGGTCTTATTACCGATGAAGCTACCGGAATGATTTTACCGGGGGCAAAAGTGAGTTTATATGATCGGAATTTGAATCTCAAAAGCACAATTTATGCTGATGACACAGGAAATTATAATTTTAAAGTTGAATGTAAAGAAACGTATTATGTGAGGGCTGAAAAATCAGAATATAATACCAAAGAAGTAAGCATTGAAATTCCTGATAAAACTGGCAGAACAAATCTTCCAATAGCTTTAGAAAGTGCAAAATGCAAAGTCACCATAGGCGATGATTTAGGAAAATGTTTCGGTATCAAAATGATTTATTTTGACCTGGATAAATCCAACATCAGAGAAGAAGCTGCTTTGGATTTAGAAAAAATATTAGATGTACTCAATCAAAATCCTAAAATGAAACTGGATATCCGTTCTCATACAGACAGCAGGGCAAGCCATAAATACAATGAATCTTTGTCAGACAGAAGAGCAAAATCAACCATCGAATGGCTAATTACAAATGGTGTTGACAAAAACCGTTTAACCGGCAAGGGCTACGGCGAGACACAACTTGTAAACGAATGCACTGATGGTGTAAAATGCAGCGAAGAAAAACATCAGGAAAACAGACGAAGCGAATTTATTATAACCGCTTTATAAAACTAAAATACCAAAAACCAATTCACCTCAGCTACCCTTCGGGGTAGCTTCTTAAAAAAATAAGTCGTTGCAAACATCACTTTACAACGACTTAATAACTAAACCTGAATACTAACTCTCTTTTTAAATTTTTGCAAAAATGTTGGTATAATATTTTTTACCGGTTTCTGCATCAATTTTAACAGCAATACCAAAGTGAGTGTAATCCCCTTCGATATTTTGTTTATGGGATGGACTATCTAACCAGGCTTTTAAAACACCTTGAGGGCTTTGATAGTCATATGCTACATTTTCTCCAACTTTTTTAGCTCCAAGAACAGCGATAATATTTTCCGACCGGGCTACAAAGTCATTATGATTTACAACTTTATTTGCAATCATGTAATTATCGTGTTCTTCTGATTTAAAAGAAATATGATTGACTGTTTTTAAGCTATTCAATCCTATACTTACACGATATTCGTTTATTAACTCCAACACTTCTAATTCTGAAGTATTATAATTATATTCTGTCACAAGTTCAGAGTTAGACATATTATTGCTCTCAACTGAATCTGATGAACAAGAACCAAAAATATAGACAACTGCCAAAAGGAATATTGTCTGAAACAATTTCTTCATAAAATAATTAGGTTAAAATATAAAGCAGAATTTGGGACAATTCGTTTTAATATTTGGAAACGTTATTAATTTACACTTCAAAAAAACAAAATTATCGTTTAAACGACAAATTTAATCGATGAAATGCATTATTATTTTTTATTTATAATACAAAACTTACAATTAAGGCGATAATCGCTGAATACTCCAAGTAAAATCTGGCTGACTTTTATAACAAATTCTATCATGCAGTCTATTAGCTCTGCCCTGCCAAAATTCAACTTCTAATGGAGTAACAATATAACCTCCCCAGTGCTCGGGTCGTGATATTGATTTTCCTTCAAAAGTAGTTTCGAGTTTTTTTAAATTTTCTTCTAAAAAAGATCGTGACGGAATCACCTCACTTTGATTCGAAACAACAGCTCCCAATTTACTTCCGTCAGGACGAGAATCGAAATAATTGTCTGAGATAATTTCAGAAGTCTTTTGAGCAATTCCTTTTATAATAACCTGACGTTCCATTTCCTGCCAGAAAAAAGAGAGACATACATGCGGATTAGCCGCAATCGCTTTACCTTTTTCTGAATTATAATTGGTATAAAAAATAAATCCTTCTTCAGAAAATTTCTTTAATAAAACCACTCTGGATTTGGGGAAACCATCTAATCCAATGGTCGAAACGGTCATTGCATTTACTTCTCCGCTTCCGCCAAAATCTTCTACTTCATGAAACCATCGGTTAAAAAGGTTAATTGGATCTTCAGGAATAGAATCTTCCAGTAATTCACTTTTTTCGTAAGATCGCCTGTAATTACTTAAATCGTTCATTTTTTATTTTTTGTTACAAGTTAATTGTATGGTGTGAAATGTAAAATAATAAAACTAAAAATATATTACATATAACTTTTCACATTTTACTTAACATCATTAAACTTAAACGAAACACCGTCATCTGCTAAAAGTACATTTGAAAAAATCGTTTCAGCTTCTTCTTTAAAACGCTGAATCGATTCGTATCTTGTTGAATAATGTCCTAAAACTAATTGCCTGGCATTCGCTTTTAAAGCAATCGTTGCTGCTTCCTTTGCTGTCGAATGTAATGTTTTTTGTGCTAAAGTAGATTCGGATTCCAAAAATGTAGATTCGTGATATAAAATATCTACATTCTCAATAATAGGGATAATGGCTTCATTATAAACAGTATCCGAACAGAAAGCATAACTTTTTGGCTGAATTGGATCAAAAGTCAGTTTTTCGTTTTCAATTACAGTTCCGTCATCAAGCGTAATGTCTCCTCCATTTTTTATTTTCTGATAATAAGCAACATGAATATTATAACGCTGAACTGCTTCAACATTTAATTTTCTCTCATCCGGTTTTTCTGTAAACAGATAACCATTGGTATAAACACGATGCTTTAACGGAATCGTCTTGACTATAACTTTCTTATCTTCAAAAATAACTTCACTTTCTTTTGATTCTAATTCATGAAAAAACAAACTGTAAGTTGTCCACGATTCGGTCAATTTCAATTGAAGAAGAATAAGTTCTTTAATTCCCTTTGGGCCATAAATATGTAAATCGGTAGTTCTTCCCAAAAGGGAAAAAGTCGAAACAGTTCCAATTAATCCGTAAAGATGGTCTCCGTGAAGATGCGAAATAAAAATGTGATTAATTTTAGAAAATTTAATCTTATTTTTCCGAAGCTGAACCTGGGTTCCTTCGCCACAGTCAATTAAAAACAGTCTGTTTTTAATTTCTAAAACCTGCGAAGTAGGGTTTGTAATTGTTCTGGGAGTAGCCGCATAGCAGCCAAGTATGGTTAACTTCAATTTAATATTTATTCGTTTATTGGGTTAATCGTTTTAATCGTCAAAGATTAAAAATAGATAAAAAATCGATTAAACAAATAAACGAATAACAAAAAAACATTTTTAGAATCCTAAGTCCCTTTCAATTTCTTCCATTTCAATAATATCATGCGCCTCCAGAAGAGAAGGTACAACGGTCAGTTTATCAGAAATAGCATTAAAATCAAGATCTGAAACAACAATTACAAATGATTTTTTTGCTTTTTTTTGCTGTTTGGAAAGCGGTAAAAAAAGCTTCAGATCATTTTCAGTTAAATTGGAATCCGAAGTTAAATCGATAATAATATTTTGTTTTTCAAAGGTTTTAAATTGCTGCGTCACTTTATCCAGGAAAGATTTAAAATCTCTCTGAGTATCCTTAATGGTAACGGTATGTCCTTTTTGATCTACTTTCATTTTATAGTTTGTGGGGCTTATATAAAAATTGATATTTCTGAAGGCAAAGGTACGAAGATTTTTCTTTGTTGTTTCAGGTTTCAGGTTTCAAGTTTAAACGTTCGCTGAGCAACTTGAAACCTGAAACTTGAAACAAAACTTTACTGAATCTTAGAAGCCAATAAATAAATAACCGCCATTCTAATCGCTACACCATTTTCTACCTGATTCAAAATCACAGAATGATCAGAATCCGCAACCTCAGAAGTGATTTCTACTCCCCTGTTGATTGGTCCAGGGTGCATGATTACGATTTCTTTATTAAGTGAATCCAAAAGTGGTTTATCAACTCCGTATTGCTGTGCGTATTCACGTGTTGAAGGGAAGAAATTCACATCCATACGTTCGTTTTGTACACGAAGCATATTGGCAACATCACACCATTCTAAAGCTTTACGCAAGTTCGGCTCGACTGTAACACCAAGTGATTCAATATATCTCGGAATTAATGTTTTTGGTCCGCAGACTTTAACTTCAGCGCCCTGCATCTGCAAAGCATAAATATTGGACAATGCTACTCTCGAATGCAGAATATCACCCACAATTACCACCTTTTTTCCGGCTACATCGCCTAGTTTTTCCCTGATGGAATAACTGTCTAATAACGCCTGAGTTGGATGTTCGTGCGCACCATCGCCTGCGTTTACGATACTGGCTTTGACGTTTTTGGATAAAAAATAAGCCGCTCCGGGATTGGAGTGGCGCATGACAACCATATCCACTTTCATGGAAAGGATATTATTTACAGTATCAATAAGTGTTTCTCCTTTTTTAACCGACGATTGTGCTGCAGAAAAACTGATGACATCAGCAGATAAACGTTTTTGTGCTAATTCGAACGAAAGTTTGGTTCTGGTACTGTTTTCGAAGAAAATATTAGCAATGGTAATATCTCGTAATGAAGGAACTTTTTTAATAGGCCGGTTAATGACTTCTTTAAAATGATCTGCCGTTTCAAAAATCAGGTTAATATCATTTTCGTTGATATATTTTATTCCTAATAAATGATTTACGCTTAATTCTTTCATGTTTAATGTTTAACTGTTTATTTGTTTAATCGTCTAATCGTTTGCTTTTCGATTAAACAGTTAACCGATTTAACGGTTCAACTTTTTTAATTTCTTTAATCGTTTAATCATTTCGTTTTCCCGATTAAACAATTAACCGGTTAACCGATTAAACTAATTTGTAACCAAATGCACTACATCTTCACCGTCATTTTCTTTCCAGCTCACTTTTACCTTTTCACCGTTAATCGCATCTACCTGACGGCCACGGTAATCGGGTTGAATTGGTAAATTACGGCTGAAACGTCTGTCGATTAACACTAGTAATTCTATTTCTGAAGGTCTTCCGAAAGACTGAATGGCAGTCAAAGCCGAACGAATGCTACGACCAGTAAACAATACATCATCGATAAAAATGACTTTTTTGTTTTCGACTATAAAATTAATCTGGGTTTTATTGGCTTCCAAAGGTTTATCAGTTCTGCGGAAATCATCCCTAAAGAAAGTAATATCCAGATATCCCAAAGAAATCTCCGGTGTTTTGTATTCGCTTTCTAAAATTTGTTTTAAACGTTCTGCTAAAAAAACACCTCTCGGCTGAATTCCGATTAAAATAGTATCTGAAAAATCAAGATGTTTTTCGATTAACTGACAAGCCAAACGATGGAGTATGATAGTAACTTCTTTTGAATTAAGTAATACTTTTTGGCTCATAATTAAGTGTGATGTTTGGTTTCGCAAATATACGGAATTGGAATTTATTTGTTGGGGTGTTGGGTGGGGAAATGTTTTTGATTTTTTTTGTTATTTTAAATAAAAAACAACAAAATCTAAAAAATGAACTACACAATTTAATAAAACTATCATTAATTTAAATTTAAAAATATATTTTAGCAAATAAATTAAGATAACTATATAACGAAATAACCAAAATATATCAATAATAAATATGATTGAAAATTTACCTAGAGAATTTACTATAAAACAATTACAACGCTTTAATTTTGGAAATATCGAAGCAAATGATGACGAATTATTATTTGCCAGTGTATGTGAAACTTCGGCTATCATAGAATTTATAAATGGATCTAAGAACATAGTTTTAGGAGAAAAGGGAACTGGAAAAACAGCATTATTCAGATTAATAAAGGAAGAAAAATTAAAATTTAATCCTAAAAATGGTTTTTTAAATATAATCATTCCAATTGAAGATAATTTTCAGTATAAAAACATAAAAGGAAAAATTTTAAATTATATTTCCACCAATAGTGAAGATGAGAATTTTAAATATCAAGTAGTTTGGGAATTATTTATATTCCACAAAATAACGCAAAGATTAGAAAAAGATGGAATAACAATTCCTCCATCAATAACCAAAGGAATTAATTTAGCAAAAAAGGTTTTCAATAATAATAGTATCGATGATTTTATCAAAACAAAAAAAACATTTGGAATAAAACTTTATGATACTCCTACTCTAATTTTGCCTGACTTATATTTTACAACAGAACCAATAGTAGCAGATGAAAACAAAAAAGAGATTTCAATCGAAAAATTAGAAATTGACTTGGACTTTTATAAGCAAGAAATTAACAAATACCTTCTAGAGAAACAATTAAATTTAATTTTAATTATTGACAGATTAGATGAATTTGTTAGCAAAACCTCTCAGCAAGCTCAACTTGAAATGCTTGAAGCACTGATTGTCGTAGAAAGAGAATATAGTAAATACTCAAACATAGATATTAAAATTTTTTTAAGAGATGATTTATTTAAACAATTATCATTCGAAGGAATTGGATATGATAAAGTTATTTCAAAAAAAGTAGACTTAAAGTGGACTCCAGAAAAAATTAGAGAGTTTATCGCCAAAAGAATTTGTTCTAATTACATTAGTCTATTTAAATTAGAAACTATTAAAATTTCTGTAGATCAAGAAACTTTAGAAATAGATACTTCAATCGATACCCATCATTATATCACACCTAACATATGGACTCGAGCTTGGAGAAAAATAATAAAAAAATTATATCCTCTTCATTACAATCAAAAATTCCCTAGAAAAGTGAATCTAAATGATAACCTGAATAAACAAATAATATTATCAATTTTTCCTAAATATGTGGATTATAAAAATGAAGAAGGAAAAATAATTGAAGTTGATATCTTTGATTATCTCTCAGAAAATTTTAATTTAGGCACAGGTAACTCAATTCCTAGATTAATATTAATTTTCCTTCAGAAAACACTTTCTGTTGCAAACAATTATTACATAGAAAATTTTGACCAAACTGCCATTATTCAAAATGAACAAAAATGCTTTGAACTTTTTAAAAAAGGTTTTTTTGAAGAAGCATATAGCGATTTTAAAACTGAAATTTATATAAATTTTGCAAAGCTAAATCCTGAATTTGAAAGTAAAATAATGATTTTTAAAGAGAAAATTGGTAATAGATTTTCTTTTAAAGCAAAAGACGTTAAAGTATTATTAAATATAAAAGATGATAATGAATTATATCATTTTTGCGAATACTTACTTCATATTGGTTTTTTAAAGCGAACAAATAGCACTTCAGCAATTGATGATATGAAGTTTGAATTACCGCTATTATTTAGAAATACAATAACCAAAAAATAATAAATAATAAGTTTAATTTGAAATTAAGTCTAATCCCGATCGTTCAGATCTACGCAAACTATGGAGACTGGGTAGCGCCTTTTGGAGATGAAGAATATGGTAAAGTCATGCAAAAACAAATGGAACCTGCAGATATTTTGTTGGGCAGAAAAACATTTGACATTTTTGAAGCCTATTGGCCTAAACATGCAGATGGCTGGCCGGGAATTAATGAAGTTTCAAAATATGTTTTATCGACAACGAGACAAAACTCAGATTGGGAGAACACAGAATTCCTTTCGACTATAGAAGACATCAAAAAACTCAAAAATTTCAGACGGCGGCGATATAAAAGTCTGAGGAAGCGCTACACTTGCTCAGCTTTTGCCTCAGCATGATTTGGTTGATGAACTTGGGCTCTTAGTTTATCCTATCCTTTTGGGTAAAGGAAAAAAATTGTTTGGCGATGGCGCAGTTCCTTCAGCATTTACATTAATTGAAAGTACGGTTACGCCGAGCGGTGTAATTGCTGTTAGTTACAAACGAGCCGGAGAAGTGCAGACTGGAATTATTCATGATTAAAAATATTTAGAGTGAGTAAATAATCACACATAATAACTATTTTGATACTATCAAATGATACTATCAAAAATATAAAGTTCCTAGCCAATAAACATTTTATATCAGAAAATAAATGTGCATGAAAGAAAGTATTCTACAGCTAATCATAAAACCTAAAAACATATTTCTGTTAGATGGCTTTGGCGCTTTACTCACTACTCTGCTGATTTTTTTCGTCCTCAGAACTTTCAATGACTTCTTTGGTTTATCAAAAAACACTTTGGAATTTCTTGCTGCTTTAGCCCTGGTATTTTCAATCTATTCTGTTTCCTGCTATTTTTTAGTAAACAATAATTGGAAAACGTTTTTAAAAATTATCTGTACTGCTAATATTCTTTATTGTGTTTTGACATTTGGAATCATACTGTACTATTTCCAAAGTATTTCAGTGTCAGGAATCGCTTATTTTATTGGAGAAATAATAGTGATATGCGGAATTGTATTTTTAGAAATTAGAATAATAGAAACCAGAAAATAATTCTCCCTCTTTTAACTCACTAAAAAATAATACTTAAATTTTTGCGAAACCGAAAAGTTGCGCATATATTTGCAACCGAATAATTTCATAATTAACATTAAAATAAATGAGAAGAGACATTTTTCAGGCAATTGCTGATCCAACAAGACGGGCTATTATATCTTTGATTGCTTTGCAGGCGATGACACCCAACGCCATTGCCGAAAATTTTAATACTACAAGACAGGCTATCTCAAAACACCTTCGCATTTTAACAGAATGTGAATTAGTAAAACAAGAACATAAGGGCAGAGAAATTTATTACTCCCTTGAAATTGAAAAAATGAAAGAAATTGACCAATGGCTGAGCCAATACAGAGCAATCTGGCAAACCAGATTCAATCAGCTCGACGAATTATTAACAACAATTAAAAAATAGAAAAGATGGGGAATTTATTATTTGATTTTACTGTTGACAAAGCCACAAAAACAGTAACAATTGTAAAAGAATTTGCAGCAGAATTACCTTTGGTTTGGGATGCATACACAAAACAGGAAATCCTCGACCAATGGTGGGCACCAAAACCATGGAAATCCAAAACAAAAGTAATGAACTTTGAAGTGGGCGGAAGACGATTTTATGCCATGGTAGGCCCGGAAGGCCAAGAGCACTGGGCTGTGCAAAAATATACGGCTATAAGTCCGAAAACTAATTTTAAGCTATTAAATGCCTTTGCAGACAAAGATGAAAACCTTCAACTGCCTGGTTCTGAATGGGATTTGAATTTTATAGACCAAAACGAAAACACTAAAGTCGTTATTACCATTTATAACGAATCTCTTGAACGAATGGAACAAATGATTGAAATGGGCTTTAAAGAAGGATTTACAATGACGCTGAAAAGCCTGGAGGAATTATTGGAAAATTTGTCTCAAAAATAATTTTGGTTTAATCAGCCCTGTAAGCATTTAATAAAAATGCAATATCACAATCCTAAAACTTTTTCAAAAAATTATATAAGTTAATTTTCTGTTTGTTAGAGTAATTTTATTCATGAACTTAAAAACTCAAAATCATGCAAAATAAAATTACAAGATTGTTAATGGTATTGTTTATACTATTTTCATTTACAAGCTGTGAATTAGTTGGAGACATTTTTAAAGCCGGAATGGGAGTCGGAATATTTATTGTGGTTTTTATAATCGCAATAATTATCTGGATCTTTGCCAAGGTCTTCAAAAGGTAAAACATAAAAAATGCCCGTTATTCTCTTCATAACGGGCACTTTATTTCCTAAACACATAACAATATAGTTTTTTAACTCAAAAAGGTATTTCACTTAAAAAAAACTTAGCTGTTGTGCCTTGTAATATTAAATATTCTACATCTTTATCTGTTAATTAGAAACACAATATTTCTGAATTCTAACTAACGTTTTGTAAATGTTTTGTAAATCATTAATTTACAAAATTATTTTTTTTGTATTAATGACTTTTACTTTTTCTGCATTTTCGCCCGTTAGCTTCGGGAGGTAAGGCAGGCGGACTATGAGGGATTACAGATAACGTTTTATAATTTTTGTTTTTGAGAAAGCCCAAATAATTTTATTTTTAGCTGCAATCCCCAGAACATCTTCTTCATGTGTAAAGTCTAAATTCCAGGAAAGTCCTCCATCAGTTGTTTTATAGATATTCTTTCCTGTGATTGCCCAACCATTATTAACATCAATAAAAGTCATTTTAGTAAAAGATTCTCCTTTGTAAATCTCATTCCAATTATCTCCTCCATCATTTGATTTAAAAATCTTTGAATTAGTTGGAGTTTGCATTAGTAATAACCCCGAATTGTCCTCAAAAAATTGCATATCCATAATTGCAACATCTTTACCCATATCTAAAAAGGATTTTTCTTTCCATGCTTCAGAACCTCCTTTTTTATAAATAATGTATGGCCTATATCCATACACTTTATCTACAGTACCTGCAATATTACCATAGCACCAAATATGATCACTATCTAAATATGCTGAACCATAAAACCATCCATTACCTCCAGCACTCGCAGTAAAAACATCTGAAAACGTGTTCCCATCACTAGTAGTATATACTTTCCCCCTTCTATTAATTACTACACCTGAATTTAAACTTTCATTAGTATACATGTGTACAAACTCACCAAGATTATTTGTAATTAAGCTTCTGTCATTTCCGCCAACAGGAATTTTATTTAACCTATTTGAACCATAAACTGACCAACCTTCATCATTAATTGTTGCAAAAAAAACATTTCCACTTGAATATATATTAGCTGTTTCTGTCCATGTTTCCCAAGTTTTACCATCATCTAATGATCTATTTACATAATTATACGAAATCGTACCTCCAGTTATTTGAGTAGATGTTTCAAAATTGTAATAAATCGCGCCATTGTCCAAGATTTGAATTTCCATTACATCAGAATTAGTAGTCGGACTGTTAGAAACAAGCCATGAACTTGCCGGATTTGTTTTCAAAATCGCAATATTTCCCTTGTAAGCATTCTTAACTGTATTTGTTATCGTTGTATTTACAATAGATAATTTGAGTTGGGGAATTACATTGTCAGTTGCCGGCAGTTTAAATTTTATCTCAGTTGGAGTTGCAGAAACGATTTTCGCAGGCACATTATCAAAATAAAGAGTAATATTTTCAGGCTTATCTGAAAAATTTTCACCTGTAATAGTAATTTCATCATTTGGTTTTCCATAATTACTACTGTAAGACGTAATCTTTGATTCAATAACTGGAACTGGTTTTGGAACTTCCGGAACTGGAGGTTTCACTACCTCTGGTTCAGATTCTGAATCCGAAGAACAGCTTATAAATAATACACAAAATAGAATCGAACACCATAGTTTTAAGTAAATTTTCATCAGTAATTTATTATTTTAATTTGGGCTCAAATGTATAAAATAGACTCTGAAATCCTACAAAATAAGTATTTTTTATTCATGCTTTTTTTTATATTTAGTTATAAAAAAAGCTCGTATTGTAAAAAACACGAGCTTTCGAAATTAAAATGTTGATTTTCAAAGATTATACATCTTTTTTCTCTGTTCCTGAATCTTTTCATCATCAAGATATTCGTCAAATGTCATGTAACGGTCGATTACTCCGTTTGGTGTCAATTCTACTACTCTATTACCTACAGTTTGTGCAAACTCGTGATCATGCGTTGTAAAGATTACAGAACCTTTAAAGTTTTTTAGTGAGTTGTTGAAAGCCGTAATCGACTCCAAATCTAAGTGGTTTGTTGGTTCGTCAAGCATCAAAATATTTGCGCGTTCCATCATCATTCTGGATAACATACAACGTACTTTTTCTCCTCCTGATAATACACGGCTTGTTTTAAGAGCTTCTTCTCCAGAGAAAATCATTTTCCCTAAAAATCCTCTAATAAAAACCTCATCGCGCTCTTCTTCCGTTTTAGCGTATTGGCGTAACCAGTCTACCAAAGTCAAATCATTTTCAAAATATTTATGATTTTCAGCCGGTAAATAGGCCTGATTGGTTGTAATTCCCCAGTCGAAAGATCCTGAATCTGCTTTTTGTTCTCCGTTTAAGATTTCGTAGAATGCTGTTGTTGCACGTGAATCTTTAGAGAACAGCACGATTTTGTCGCCTTTTGCCATATTCAAATCCACATCTTTAAACAAAACTTCTCCATCTACAGAAGCAGATAAGTTTTCTACATTCAAAATCTGGTCTCCCGCTTCACGATCCTGATCGAAGATAATTGCTGGGTAACGACGGCTTGAAGGTTTAATTTCAGAAATATTCAATTTAGAAATCATTTTTTTACGGGAAGTTGCCTGTTTTGATTTTGCAACGTTGGCGCTGAAACGACGAATAAATTCTTCTAATTCCTGTTTCTTTTCTTCTGCTTTTTTGTTTTGCTGCGCACGTTGTTTTGCCGCTAATTGGCTGGACTCGTACCAGAACGTATAGTTTCCGGAATAGTGATTGATTTTTCCGAAATCAATATCCGAAATATGTGTACAAACCGCATCTAAAAAGTGACGGTCGTGAGATACTACAATTACAGTATTTTCATAATTTGCAAGGAAGTTTTCTAACCAGGCGATTGTCTCAAAATCCAGATCGTTGGTAGGCTCATCCATGATCAATACATCCGGATTTCCGAAAAGTGCCTGCGCTAAAAGCACACGAACTTTCATTTTTCCTTCCATATCCGCCATTAAAGTATAATGATCTGTTTCTGTGATTCCTAAGTTAGATAACATTGAAGCTGCATCAGAATCGGCATTCCATCCGTTCATTTCTTCAAACTGCACTTGCAATTCTCCAATTCGGTCTGCATTGGCATCATTATAATCTAAATAAAGTTCATCCATTTCTTTTTTAACAGCGTACAGAACTTTATTTCCCATCAAAACGGTTTCTAAAACAGTATGTTCGTCGAACATGTTGTGGTTCTGATTTAAAACCGACATACGTTTTCCCGGTTCTAAATGAATGTGCCCCGAAGTCGGGTCCATATCGCCCGAAATGATTTTAAGAAAAGTTGATTTTCCAGCACCATTGGCTCCAATAACGCCGTAAATATTTCCGTGAGTGAATGTAGTATTTACTTCGTCAAACAAAATTCGTTTGCCAAATTGTACTGATAAATTATTGACTGTTAACATGAATGTCTTTTTAATTAATTTGGTGCAAAAGTACTAAAAAAGGTTCTAAGTTACAAAGATGCTTTTTGAATTGTAAGATGTGAAATGTGAACGGTAAAATGTAATCTGTAAAAGGAAAATGTTATTTAGTTTAAAATAAAAAAACATCTAACTTTTCACATCTAACATCTAACCTTTTACAACTTACTTTCTTTCTCCAAAGCAACCTCCAGACTTTCAAAATTGGAAACTACTTTTTTAATTAAACCTTCTTTATTGAGGATAAAATGCGTTGGAAAAGCATTCAGCTGTAAAGTAGTATTCATGTATTCTTTCATGTTGGGAATAACAGAATATAAAAGTGGTTTTCTTCCTAAAAACGTTTTTAATTGCTCCGGCGTATCTTCGGCAAGGCTTACAAAAACAATATCTTTTCGGTCTTTGTATTTTGAAACTAAGGCATTGACCTGTGGAAATTCTTTGATACAGGCCGCACAATGAATGTACCAGCATTTGATTACGATGATTTTTCCTTTCATGGTTTCGTTTGAAACTACATTTCCTTCTAAATCTTTAAATGAAAAATTTGGGAAAGGAGTTCCTTCCATTTTAAAATTATGCAACGCATCAAAAGCCTGCTGGTTGATTGTGGCTTTTATGCTGGTATCTGATTTTGGGAGTATTTTAAAAAGCTTGTAATAATAAATAGAATCAGCTGATTTCAGTCGGATTGGGATTAAGTTTCCGTTTACTAACTGGCTTAAAAATGTTTCTTTTGATATTTTTTTTGAAAGAAGATCAAAGGCGGTAAAATCTCTGGAAAGCATGATGTTTTTGCTTTGATAGGCTGACCATTCGGTGAAATTCTTTTGAATTTGGATGGGATCAACCTCGGGATTTCCCAGTTTACTTTGAGCTGAAGAAATAGTAAAGATTAGAAATGTTATTATAAAGCTGATTGATTTTTGCATGAAATATAATCGAATAATTTTAGGGTTCAAAAGTACGCAAAATTAATGTTTCCCGCAGATTGTGCAGAGTTGAGCAGATTTTTTTATTATGCTTTTCAATTGAAGTTAATTTCAAAAAAAAATCTAAAGTCGTAAATATAAATTTATCTCATTTTTGTCATTTCGACCTTTTGGGAGCAATCAGATTAGTAACTCAACAACAGTGCGTTGCTCTCCCTCAATGATTTCTCCTTCGTCGAAATGACAAGATTATTTAAAACTTTGCAAATATTCTTATGAAATGTAAAGCCCTAGCCCTGATCGAAGCGACATCCTTTTATGCCGGGGTTCGGCATAAAAGATATAGCGGAGAGCAGGAATCAGCTCCTAAAAATTACAATTCTTAACTACATTAAAACAAAAAACCTGACAATTGCTTGCCAGGTTTAAATGCTCTCCTCTAAGCAAAAACCAAATAACAAATTACCTAAAATCGATACATTGTGGAAATACAAATCAGATTAAAAAATAAATAACCAAACTCAATTTTAACCTTCCTAATTTTTTATTTCCTTACTTTTAAAACATTCAACTTATTAATCGGGAGAATATCTCCACCGGATTCATGCCGGCAGAGAGATCTGTTACCAATTAACACAACTTCACTTAAACTACTTTACTAACTCAAACTTTATATTAATTTTTTCAGACTTGTATAAACTGCCAACTCTACATCGGCATGGTCTTTTGTATTGCATTGCTCAATCAAAGTTTTTAAATCCTGTGATTTTAAAGTTGATTTATTATCTAAAACCTGCAACAATTCCTGTGATGCATCGCTCAGCTTTTTAGCCAACGGCAGAATTGGCTGTACTAATGGCGCGTTGGCACTTAAGTCATTTAATTCTTTATCTAAGGCAATCCATTTGTTGAAAAATGCAGCGACTTTTGCTTTGTTTTCTGGCGTTTTGTTTGCTAAATACTGCTTTACGGTATCATCAAAAGCCAAAGCATCTTTTGCATCAGGCGTGCAGGCATCTGCAAAAAGTGTAAACGGAGAATACATTTGATATTCTGTTCCGTTTTTATTTCGTGTATATCCTTTTAAGGGTTCACAAACATTTGAAAATTCGTTAAGCGATTTTACATTTTGGTTGTTTGCAATATTTCTTAGAATCACCTCTTTGTTGCGAATGTGCGTCAGACCCAATTCTTCTAATCGGAATGAAATGGTTTCAAGACGTCTGCGCATATCGCCAACATCAGTAATGTTTTCAGCTGACCAAAGTCTTTCGGCAATTGCTGCTGTTCTTGGCCAAATTCTGGAATCTATTGTTTCGGGTGTCGCTAATTCTGTCCACATTGGAGCTTCGCCACCTAAGATTCTTGCCTTTTCTTCTGTAGTCAAATCAACTCCTTTTGGCATTGGATCCGTTAAATAATGACTTTCAATTGGGTACATCAAATCGATATAATATCCGTTTGACAATACTGTTTTATAGCCTTTTTTTACTGCTTCGACTAAAGACTGCCCTGGCAAAACACCTTCATTTGGCCCTCTCCAGGAATGAATGATTGCATCTTTTGAAAGGTTTTTGGTTAAAATTTCTTCCCAACCCATTAATTGTTTTCCGTGTTTTTTTAGCATCGGAACCAGCTGCATGGTGAAATAAGTCTGTAATTCGTGGTTTGTTGCTAACTTATTTTTCTTTTTAAATTCCTGAATCTTAGGATTGGTATCCCAGTCTTTCCCTTCATTTTCATCTCCTCCAATATGAAAATAAGCTCCGGGAAACAATGGGCAGACCTCATCAAAGATCTCGCTTAATATTTGATATGTTTTAGGGTTTGAAGGATCTAATGTAGGTGTAAAAATCCCCGCATTTCTTTCTACTCCATAAGTCGCAATTGCTGTTCCCTCAATATTTTTTTCTGAAGTTCCGCCTTTTAGTGTAATCACTTTACTTCCTATTTCCGGAAAAGCCGTCAATATTGCAGTTCCGTGCCCTGGTACATCTATTTCGGGTACTATCAAAATACCGCGTTCATCTGCATATTTTACGATATTTTTAATTTCTTCCTGTGTGTAATACATTCCGTCCGAAGCCAGTTCAATTAGTTTTGGATGTTTTTTCATTTCGATTCTCCAGCCCTGATCATCTACTAAATGCCAGTGAAAAACATTCATTTTCATAGCAGCCAGTCCGTCAAGATTTCTTTTAATTACATCTACGGGCTGAAAATGTCTTGCAGCATCAATCATCAAACCTCTCCAGGTAAATCTTGGGAAATCTGAAATTTGTGCGTTCGGAAAATAAAATGATTTATTAGTATTCTGTAACATCTGCAATAACGTTTCAAGACCATGCAAAGCTCCTAAATCGCTGGTTGCCTCTATTGTAATTTTGTTCTCTTTAATATCTAAATGGTAGCTTTCATCTTCATACAAACCAATTTTTCCTCTTTTGGTACAGTTTATCTGAAGTTCTGCTGTGGGAACTTCGTTTAGTTTCGTAACAAAATCCTGTGAGAAAAAGAGACCTGTTCTGCCATCTAAGCGACGTAAAAAACGAGTTACGCCTCCAAATATTCTCGGATTTGGGTTTCCGGTAATATTTACTTTAAAGTCTTTTTTTAAAGCAAAATTGCCATCATTCAAAACAACATTTTGAGGCCAGGGCATAAGGTTTAGCTGCTCTTTTTTAATCTGAGCACTAGATGTTAAACCTGCTAATAGTAGGACTAATATATATTTCATTTTATGGCGCTTGAAAAGTTATTATCCGGAGATAACATTAATAAATAGATAAAATAAAATCCAGAATGATCTCTCTATTGATCCTCACTATCAGTATGAAATCAATCTGAATTTGGTCATTTGATTCAATCAAATCCTAAAAATAATCTTAGTAATCAAAACGTTTGAAAGCCTCAATAGCTTCATATTCAGCCAATCCTAATTCATCATATAGAATTGCTGTATTTTTATTTCGGTCTTCTGCCCTAACCCAAAACTCTCTGGAGTCGTTCCCCTGGAACATTACCCTGTCTTTTTGAGACTGGTGGTATAAAATCGCATGACGCTTCAATAATACTTCAGATGGAGAGAGCGGGACTGCCATATCAATTTCGTGAATATCCCATTCGTGCCATGCTCCTCTGTACAGCCATAACCAGCAGTCATCCATGTACTTTTGAGGTTTCAGTTCTTTCATCGCGGCAAATATGGCATTCAGACAAACTTCATGCGTCCCGTGCGGATCAGCGAGATCACCTGCGGCAAAAACCTGATGTGGTTTTATTTTGGCAATAATATCTTTTACGATAGCAATATCTTCAGGACCTAACGGGTTCTTTTTTACCTGCCCTGTTTCATAAAACGGAAGATCTAAAAAGTGTGTATTTTCATCTTTTAGTCCGATGTATCTTGTAGCTGCATACGATTCCCTTCTGCGAATCAATCCTTTTAATTTTCGAACTTCCAATGAATCTACCTGATCTTCAGATTTGTTGTTCAAAAATTCAATTACTGATTTGAAATTAATTTTAGCATCGGCATCGCCGACAAAATCGTTACATACTTCAGCAAACTTTAGTGCTTCATCATCTGTAACCGCAATATTTCCGGAGGTTTGATACACTACATGAACATCATGCCCTTGTTTAATTAATTTTGAAAAAGTTCCTCCCATAGAAATCACATCATCATCAGGATGCGGACTAAAAAGAATCACTCGTTTTTTTGCAGGATTGGCTCTTTCCGGACGATGTGAATCATCTGTATTAGGTTTTCCACCGGGCCATCCTGTAATGGTGTGCTGCAATACATTGAACATGTTAATATTCAAGTCGTAAGCAGAACCTTCCTGCGCCAAAAGATCAGACATTCCGTTATTATTGTAATCACGGTCTGTTAATTTTAAAATGGACTGTTTTGTTTTTTGGCATAACCAAACAATCGCTTTGCTTTTTAATTCCTGTGTCCAGATACATTCTCCTACTAACCAGGGCGTTTTGAAACGCGTTAATTCTGAAGCCGCTGACTGATCTAAAACGAAAGTTGCATTAGAGTGGTTTTGCAAAAATGTAGCCGGAACTTCAGAACTGATATCACCCTGAATAGTTCTTTTGATGATATCGGCTTTGTTTTGTCCCCAGGCCATAAGTACAATTCTTTTCGATCTCATAATAGTCGAAACTCCCATGGTAATGGCTCTTTTCGGAACGTTATCGATTCCATTGAAGTCAGATGAAGCATCTACTCTTGTAATGTGATCCAGTGTAATTATTCTTGTACCGGAGTTAATATGTGATCCAGGTTCATTGAAACCTACGTGACCTGTACGTCCAATACCCAATAATTGAAAATCAAGTCCGCCGGCTTGTTTAATATTCATTTCATAGTCGATGCAATATTGATTTAATTCCTCAATTGCAACGGTACCGTCAGGAATATTAATATTGTCAGGATCAATATCAATATGGTTAAAAAGATGCTGATGCATGAAATAGTGATAGCTTTGATTGTTCTCCTTTGTCATTGGATAATATTCATCCAGATTAAAAGTGATTACATTGCTAAAACTTAATCCTTCTTCTCTATGCATTCTTACCAATTCCTCGTACACTTTTATAGGAGAAGACCCTGTTGCCAGACCTAATACACAGGCTTTATTTTTTTCTTGTTTTGATCTGATTAATTGTGCGATTTCCTGTGCTACAATTACAGAAGCTTCTGCTGAACTTTTAAAGATTTCATTGTGAATTTTTTCAAATCTTGTTTCTTCAAATTTTCCTGCACTTTTATAGCTGATATCAGGTTTTATTTCTAAAGCACTTTTCATTTTTTTATTTTTTGTATTATATATGAATTTAAGATTTTTATGTAATGGTATAAGCAACTAGTGTTACCTATACCATTTACAACCAAACTTATTCTTTTAATCTTTATTTTTAGAAATTAGGTCCTGTAGTATCCCACCAAAGTCTTGTTCCTCCTGTGTCAGGGCCTCCCAATTTAGAGATACCTGAATCTACACCACCTTGATTGCTTGATTTCTCCGATTGAACAAAATTGATTCTTCGTACTCCGTACTCAGTAGTAATTGTGTTTCCACTGTAATTTTTAAGTACCGGAAAAAGTTTTGGATAACCTGTTCTTCTGTAATCAGACCAAGCCTCTTGTCCTTCTGGAAAACCAGCTATCCATTTTTGAGTAATAATTTTTTGCAATTTCACTTCATTTGTTGCTGAATCGTCCCAGGCAACAGTAACATTATTTACTGCAGGAGAATTATTTACAGGGAAGTTAGGATCAACATATGTCTTAGGTAATTTCGTGTTATCAGCGATATAAGCTGATACACCTGCTGCATCTCTTTGTCCAAATGATGCGGCAATACCTTGTTCATATAATGATTTAGCATCACCTCCCATATTCCATCCTCTTAAAGCACCTTCTGCTCTTAAGAAATAAGCCTCAGCTGTAGTCATTAAAACAATTTCGTTTGTTTTTGCAGCAGTTCCAAGACCCGAAAAGTCCTGGTGGTCTGCTTTCGCAGCGATTTCGATTCCTGTACGAACACCTTTATATTGACCAGGAAATTTAGATGATAAATCAAAATAATTTTCAATTCTTGGATCTTCATAGCCTCCCATAATAGATTCCATATCAGCAGACATACGAATATCTAACCATGAATCACTAATTGTAGCAAGCGGATTTGTATAAACAGGAGATACAATTTTAAATAAATCGCCGTTTGATTGCATTACTCCAAATTTATGTGATACTGCCTTCTCTGCCTGAATTTTTGCTAAAGCAGGATCTGCTTTTACAATACGCATCGCCAATCTTAAGCGCAAAGTGTTAGCAAATTTTACCCATTGTTTATATTTTCCTTTATATCCTGATAAATCAGTTGTTTTAAAAGTACTTTCTCCGGTATCTCCATCATCAACTCTTTGCGTCAAATCTGCAACTGCAATATCCAATTCATTAAAAAATTGATTGTAAACTTCTTGTTGGCTGTCATATTCTGTAGGGCTTGAATTTCCGTATTTAGAATATATGATTGGACCAAAAGTATCTGTTAGCCTGTGCATTCCTTCTACTTTCAAAATCAATGATAAAGCATAAAACTGATTGAATTTTCCTTTTGATTTCTTTTCGATGTCTACTGCATTATACATTACATTTTTATAAGCATAATCCCAGATAAATCCATTCCAGCCATCAACTAATGAATAGGTTGTATTATTTATACCTCCTGCAAAACCTGTTGGCGTAGCCATATATCCCGACCAAATATCAGCGTTTAAGTTTTGTTGTAATTGGTATACCCATTCGAAATTAGCAGTTATTACCTGAATATTATTAAATATAGGTGCGAAACCTTGTTTGATATGATTAAAATCCTGCTCTAATAATTCTGGTGTAATCCCTTCCTTATTGGTGTTAATCTCCTCAAAATTGTCTGTACAACCAAACGTTGCCAACAATGAAATACAAACAGCTGCTTTTGTTATATTATTTAGTTTCATGTTTTTAATTTTAGAAAGTTACGTTTAAATTAAGACCGATACTTCTAGTAGACGGTAAACCATAAATATCTACTCCCTGTAAACCTTGACCTGTACTTAATGCAATGTTTGGATCAAAAGGTGCATCTTTATAAATAAAGAATAAGTTTCTAGCAATTAATGAAATACTAGCAGATTGAATTAAAGGTAAAGTTTTTGGATTGAAATTATACCCGATAGAAACTTCCCTAACACTTACATTTGTAGCATCATAAACATACTCTCCTGTGATACCTGCTCTTCCTCCAACTTGAGTATAATATGATTGTGCAGATACATTTGTTACCGCTACACCATCACTTGCTCTAACTCCATTTATCGCAACTCCACCTGCATTTCTTGCATCACCTGTTGCTTTTGAAACTCCAAACGAGTCATTTTGTGCTTCAGTTAAGCTCATTACATCTCCACCAAAACGGCCATCAATCAATACATTAGCAAAGAAAGATCCTAGTTTAAATGAATTTGACCAACCTAACATGAAATCCGGATTAGAATTTCCAACTTCTTCAAAATCAGTTTTTTGAAAAGTTCCATCATCATTTAATAAAATTCTGCCCTGAGCATCTTTTTTAAAGTTGATTCCTTCAATAACTCCGTAAGGTTTTCCTTCAACCAAAGCATATCTGTAGCTGTTTACTCCAGCTTCAGTCAGGTTAACTCTGCCTCCTAATTCAGTAGGTATTTCTTTTACGTTATTTTTGTTTTTAGAAAAATTAAGGGCAGTATCCCAGGAAAATTTATCTCCTCTAATAATTCCACCGCTTAAAACAATCTCAACACCTTTATTTTCTATACTACCTGCATTAATTCCGTAAAAATCATAACCTTGATCATTTACTGGAGCTACTACTTGTAAGTATTGGTTTTTAGTTTCAGAGTTATAATAAGATATTTCAAAACTTAATCTGTTGTTGAACATTCTCCACTCAGTACCAAATTCAAATTCAGATTTCAACTCTGGCTTCAGTGTTTCACCTGGTCTTGGTCCTACTTTAGGATTAATTCCAGAAACACCTGGTGCAGAATAATAGGTAGGATTAGTAACAAAAGGATAAATATCATTACCAACTTTTGCAAAAGTACCACGAATTTTACCATAATTAATCCATTCAGGTAATGTTGCCATTTCGCTAATAAGAGCTGTTACCCCTACAGATGGATAAAAATAAGGATCTGAAACTGTAGATGACCAGTCATTTCTTCCTGCAAGATCTAAGAACAACATATCTTTATATCCAAAAGTAGTTGCAGCAAAAACTGACTGCACTTCTCTTTGAGAATCTACTGTTTGATAGTTACCCGTATTATTGTTAAAATTATGAAGTGTAAACCAGTTTGTAATGTTTAATCCTCCACTAATTCCAGAATCTAAAATTGTTTTCTGATTGGTTAAAGTATTAGTTATACTTGTTCCAATATTAGCATTAAAAGAAAAATCATTTCCAATTTTTGTATTTATTGTAGCGATTAAATCAGCGTAACGTTGTGTACTTAAAGAATTCTCGTTTATATATCTTCCGTTTACATGAGAAAGAGTTCCTTGTGTTGTAGCATATATTTTTTTATCAAAAACACTAGTCACTCTATTATAGCTGTATCTGGATGTAATACTTAACCAATTATTAGCTTTATAATTTAAAGACAATGCTCCGTTAAAGAAATCATTTTTATCTTCAGATTTATTTCTGTTAATTGCCCAATATGGATTTTGCATAATATCTCTGTTAGTCATCCAGTTTTGTGCCATTAAGTTTCTTGCAGGATTGAATACTTCATAATTATCTTTGTAATAATTAAAGTCATTTCCTCTTGGCATTAGGTAAACCCCTGTTAATGGGTTGAAATAAAATCCATTTACCGGTTTATTTGCAATTTTTTGAGATGTATAATTGGCATTAGCTGAAAATGTCAATTTATCATTAAAGAATTTAGCCGTTTGTCTAACCCCAAAGTTATTTTTCTTTAAACTATTTCCCTCTACAATTCCTGTAGCAGAAGTATTAGCATAAGAAAATGCAGTAGAGGAATTCTCAGAACCAATTGAATATCCTACTGAGGTAATTTGTGTAGTTCCAGTATTAAAAAAATCTTTTACGTGATCTTTTGTTTTCCCTGCTGGTCCCCAAGACTCATCAGCACCTGGAGCAGCAATATAATCTGTCTGAAATTTAGGCATATAAGCAGCTTCTTCAAAAGTTGTAACAGATGAAGCAGTAACGTTAGCTTTTCCGGTTTTAGCTTTTTTAGAAGAAAGTAAAATGACACCATTTGCTCCTTGCGAACCATATAATACAGAAGCTGCAGCACCCTTTAGAACTGTCATTCCTTCATAATCATCCGGATTTATTAAAGAAACTACATCTCCACCATCACGGTTACCTCCCGACAAACTACCAAAAGAATCATTTGGCTGTCCTGAACCTGAATTCAGCATCGGAATACCATCAATAACATATAAAGGCTGACTGTTAGAAATTGAAGAATTACCACGAATAACTACTTTTGTAGACCCACCAGTACCACCAGAACTTTTAGTTACAGCAACACCAGCTATTTTACCAGCAATAGTATTAACTACGTTAGCATCTCTAACCCTTGTTAACTCTTCGCCTTTTAGCTCTTGAGCAGCATATGTTAAAGATTTTCTTGTTTTCTTTAAACCTAATGAGGTTACCACAACTTCATTTAGTGCATTTGATTTAGCTTGTCCCATTTTTACATTAATTGTAGTTTCATCGCCTACAACAATGCTTTGTGTTTCAAGACCTACATAGCTAAAAAGTAAAGTCTGTCCTTTTTGTGCTTCAATCATATACAAACCGTGAAAATCGGTTGTACCACCTTTTTGACCTCCTTGTACAGCCACAGAAGCACCAGGTAATGGCATTCCATCAGAATCTGTAATCACACCCTTGATACTTTTTACCTGTCCAAGTGAAACTTGAGCTGTAAAAGCAATCATAAAGATTAATAAAATTTTTTTCATGTTTATTTATTTTGTTAGTTATGGTGTAAATTTATTCTTAAGGGATTGTTAAAAAAAATAATTTAAACCAACTGCAAAAAACTTTAAACCAACGACATAAAACAATCAATAATGTGTTTTACGAAAACGTTATCTTAACAAAATAATACACGCTTTCTATAATTTTATAAAATTTTATTTAAAAAAATTGCGTTTAATTAAAGAATTGTTTAAAGTTGCATGATAATTTAGCTAACCATAATCGACGTAATCCATCACTACATTGAGTGAAATTCAAAAATTAAATTTTGATATTAAACTTCAAAATCACATCTGGTTCTGGGGAAGTTATTTTACTCTTAATTTTTTAAGATGGGGTGCTTATTTTAATGATTACGATTATTCATTTAAATCAAACCTGATTGAATTTTCGCTGCATATACCATTAGTCTATTTCAATCTTTTTGTTTTGGTACCCAATTATGTTTTAAAACAAAAATATTTTAAATATACCATTGCATTATTAATTAGTCTTTTTACTGTCTATTTACTCAAAACAGCCTTAACCTATTATATTATTTCAGAAAATATATGGCCGGAAGCTAATCGTGAATATAAGCCTTTTGATATCAATCATATTTTTGCAGTTTGTATTGGAGAACTGTATGTTTTGGCAATGGCATCTTCTATTTATCTGACGCTAACGTGGCTGCGGGAGAGAGAAAGAAACAGGTCGTTGAGGGAAAATCAATTTAAAATAAAACTTAAATACCTCGAAAATCAGATTCAGCCACATTTTTTCTTTAATACATTAAATAATTTATATGCATTATCATTAGAATCTTCTGATAAAGTTCCTGATGTAATTATTAAATTATCAAATCTAATGGAATATGTTTTATATGATGTAAAAGGAAACAAATCTGTATTACTAATAAAAGAAATAGATTACATTCAGAATTATGTCGAAATTGAAAAACTTCGTTTTAAAAATGTTGAAGTCACTATTAACCTTGAATCGGATATTGAAGATATCAAGGTGCCACCTTTAATCTTTATTTCGTTGGTTGAAAATGCCTTTAAACATGGAGGGGTAAACAACCAGAATCTAAAAATTAAGATAAATTTCAAAATTGTTGACAATAAAATGCTTCATTTTGAAATCCTTAATAATTTTGTAATTTCACAAAAAAATAATCCTAAAGGCGGTATTGGTTTATTAAATACCAAGAAACGATTAAAGTTAATTTACAGGAATAATTTTAGCCTGCAATACAAAACAAAGCTGAATTACTATATAATAAGTTTGCAAATACCTATTCATAATGAAGATTAAATGCTTATTAATCGACGATGAACCTTTAGCAATTAAAGTTTTACAAAATTATTTCACCAATTTTCCTGACTTTGAGGTTATAGGTACGTTCAATAATTCTTTAGAAGCACTAGATTTTATAAACAGTACACCTGTCGATGCTGTTTTCCTGGATATTAATATGCCCATGATGACAGGTTTTGAACTAATTAGCTTAATCGAAAACAAAACTAAAGTAATTATTACAACCGCTTTTAGGGAATTTGCAGCCGAAAGCTATGATCTTGACGTTTTAGATTATCTCGTAAAACCTATTCCTTTACCAAGATTTATTAAGTGCATTAACAAAATCACGGCCGAATACAATTTAAAAAACAATATCAAAACCGAAATTCCTAAGGGAGATTCGCATATTTTCATCAAAGTTGATAAAAAAATGATGAAAATTAATATCGAAGAAATTTTATTCGTTGAAGGAATGAAAGAGTACATAAAAATTGTTACTTCTGATAAAACTTACATAACTCATAAATCTATTACTGCCCAATCAGAAGAATTGCCTGGTGATAAATTTATACGCATTCATAAATCCTATGTAATTGCGATTAATAAAGTTAAGTCGATTGAAGGAAACAGGATTCAAATCATGTCACATACAATTCCGATAGGCCGAAACTACAGTAAGGATGTAAAAGCCAAAATTCTGGAATAATCACTAAATCGATATCGCTACTCTTAAAATAATAACACATTGTTGAATAAATTATGTTGTTTGTATAATTTCTTCATTATTTATGATTTTTTATTTTTTTTTAAAAGTTGTAACAAATATATTTACCACTTTAAAAACCACTAAAAAACTTAATTACATTATGAATTCAGAAAATGTACAAACCAAATGGGGGCAATTTATTTCACTGATAATTGTCTTTTTCTTTTGGGGTTTTGTTGGTTCTGCCAATGATATCCTGATCCCAGTTTTCAAAAAAGTGTTTACCTTATCTCAGGTACAATCACAATTAGTTGCATGGGCGTTCTATGCCGCTTATTTTGTGGGATCTATAATTTTCTTTTTAGTGTCTCTAAAATCAGATGTTTTACAAAAATTTGGATATAAAAAAACACTTGCCGCAGGTTTACTGCTATCTGCTGTTGGTTCATTTTTATTTGTTCCTGCTGCTACAATGGAAAGTTTTCCGTTCTTTTTAACTGCCCTGTTTACAGTTGGATTAGGATTTTCTATTCAGCAAATTGTCGCTAATCCTTTAGCCATTAAAATGGGAAGCCCTGAAACCGGAGCACACCGTTTAACATTGGCCGGAGGCATCAATTCTTTCGGAACAACAATTGGGGCAATCTTATTAGGAATCGCCTTATTTGGAATGGGAGATAACAAAAAAACAAACCTTTCCCTTGAAGATATTAAATTGCCTTTTATCATCTTAGGTGCTGCCTTTATATTGGTAGCCATTTTCATGTACTTTTCTAAAATTGAAGATCCGGCTAAAATAGAAGAAGCTAAAATAGAGAACAAACATACTAATTTTAATATTCTTGACTACCCTCAGCTGTATTTGGGAATGTTGGGAATCTTTATTTATGTTGGAACAGAGGTTACCATCATCAGTAACTTGCCTGCATTACTTCACACAGCTGAATTCGGAAATGTATTGGAAGATGCCATTGCTCCATTCATCGCATTGTATTGGGGAAGTTTAATGATCGGACGCTGGAATGGCGGTGTGAATGTCTTCAATACCTCAAACCTTGTAAATACTGCACTTAAATTTATAGTACCGGCCCTTGCTTTTGGAGTAATCATTGGAGCCAATATTTTTGCTGCACATGATGTTTCCGCATTTTACATTTATCCAATCTGGATTTTACTATTTATAGCAGTAAGTTTTGTTGGAGGTAAAAATGCCGGAAAAACTTTAATGCTTTTCGGAATTTCAGGTTTATTAATGATGGTGTTTGGTTTATTTTGGCCAAATCCTGAAATTGCTAAATTCTTCTTTATTTCCGGAGGACTGTTCCTGTCTATCATGTGGCCTTCAATTTTCGATTTAGCTATCGCAGGATTAGGAAAAAACACAGGAAAAGCTTCTTCGTTCTTAATCATGATGATTCTTGGAGGAGGAGTTATCCCGTTGGTTCAGGGAAGTATCTGCGATTTGGACGCAACACATCCGGAAGGAATATTAGGGATAACTTATACACATTTTTCATATATCGTGCCACTTATTGGTTTCGCCTATCTTGCATTTTACGGTTTCTACTGCCCTAAAATATTAAAGAAACAAGGTGTTAGTCATGTAATAAGCGAAGGCGGAGGACATTAAAATTCAATTCTCCTAAAACATAAAAAAATCCGTTTTACTTCAACAAAAAGTAAAATGGATTTTTTATTCCTTTATAAAGTTATCAAATAAAAAATCGTCATATTCTAATGAAAATGACGATTTTAACTATTTTTATTTTAAAAGTAAACTATTTGTTTCCTTTCTCAAAATCAGCTACAAACTGAGCCAATCCAATATCTGTTAACGGATGTTTCAACAATCCTGCAATAGCAGACAATGGTCCTGTCATCACATCTGCACCAATTTTAGCACAGTTTACAATATGCATGGTGTGACGCACAGAAGCTGCTAAGATTTGAGTCTCATAACCATAGTTATCATATATTTCTCTAATTTCCTGAATAAGGTTCAATCCGTCTGTAGAAACATCATCCAAACGACCAATAAAAGGCGAAACATAAGTTGCTCCAGCTTTTGCAGCCAATAAAGCCTGACCTGCAGAGAATACAAGTGTTACGTTTGTTTTAATTCCTTTATCCGAAAAGTATTTTGCAGCCATAACACCTTCTTTTGTCATAGGCAATTTTACTACAATCTGATCATGCAATTCAGCTAATTCCTCACCTTCTTTAACCATTCCTTCAAAATCCAATGCATTTACTTCAGCACTTACATCACCATCAACAAGATTACAGATGTCAACATAATGTTTCAAAATGTTGTTTTTACCTGTAATTCCTTCTTTTGCCATCAAAGACGGGTTTGTTGTTACACCATCCAAAACACCTAGTGCCTGTGCTTCCTTAATTTGAGCTAAATTAGCTGTATCAATAAAAAATTTCATAATTATATTTATTTAATTGTGTTCATAATTTGAGCGTGCCCCAATGGTCGGGTGTTCCGCTGTATCTTTTATTTTTTTTTAAGAAAAAATAAAAGGATGACGCTTCACCCCCTCACGCAAAACCGGTGCAAAATTACAACTTAGAATCTAAATTTAGCACCAATAGCCAAATCAATTCTCCATAAATTTTCAAATTCTTCTTTATCGAGCTTAATAGTTTCAGTACTTCCATCGGCATGTTTATACTTTAATTTTTTTAAAACACCTCCTGCAAAATTAATCTGTGGACCTATTAAAAAATGAGGCGTTACTCTAAAATGATACCCTATTCCACCAATCATACCCAAATTACCCCCCGTTATTTTTAATGGACTTCCAATTATAGTAGATTTATTTTGATAAGCCATATACCCAATTGCTAATTCCAGATTAGCTTCACCTGTTCTTGAATTCTGACCTTCTGTCAATATAAACGAAGCACCAATAAATGAAATTGTTATATCATCACTAAAATCTCCTCGGTATGTGGTTCCATCATCCAAAGTAACCTGCTGATTACTGAGCGTTCCAGAGGACTTATAAGCATTATATTTTAAACCAAAGCCTGTCCTCTCATCCTTAAGATAATATGCACTTATATCATAACTCAATCCCGATTTCAATTTCTTTAAATACTCTTTTTGCTCTGAATTTAATCCATCTGGAGAGGAAGCAACCCGGAAACTTTGTGCCACATTTGCCAATAATAGAAATTTTGAAGTTTTAGAATTACCATAATAAACCGGACCATATACTATAGCATCATTTAAGACTGGTTTTGAATTGTTAGTTGATTTCACAGTGTCTTTTACAATTTCCGGTTGAATATAATTTGTCGTATTTTCAATTCTCAACAAATCTGCAGTAATTCGATGACAAGAACTACCAAAAACACTTGGATATAAATGCTCTGTAATCAATAATGCATTCGCACCACTTTTTTGAGCTTCAATTTTTGCCTTTTCAAGCACAGTTCCATAATCACAATTGACAGTAAAGCCAGTGTCTCCAATTTTAGTAGTTCCAATTTTACTATAAGTTGAGGGAAGTTCAGATTTGTCATTAAAAACAACAACTTTGTCAGTTTCACTTAATTTTTCATGCTTTTCAGAAATAGATGTTCTTATTTTGGAAGAACAGGAACAAAAAGCAATAGTAGCAAGTAGTAAAAGGTATTTCATTTTGAAGTTTAATATTTTTTACAATTTATAATGATTCATTAACATTTTTTCATATACTTTATCCGGAAGCGCACGTTTCAGTACAATTGAAAACTTTTGCATAAAGACGCCTACTTTATAATGTATTTTTGGAGTTTTCTCCTGCATGATTTTATAAACCGCTTCGGCCATTTCGTTCGGATTGCTTCCTGCATCTACATGTTCGTTCATAGTTGCAAGTGTATCGCCATATACTTTTTCATAAGCCGATCCTTTAATAACCGGTGCATGAAAACGCCCTGAAGCAATATTGGTGGCAAAATCTCCCGGCGCAACATTCGTAATTTGTATTCCAAATTGTTTTACTTCCATTCGTAAAGCTTCCGTAATCAGCTCCAAAGCACCTTTTGATGCCGAATAAACGCTGCGATATGGCAATCCCATATAAGCTGCAATCGACGTAATATTGATAATCAGACCTGATTTTTGTTCACGCATCTGTGGTAAAACCGCTTTCATCACTTCAATCGGACCGAAAAAATTGGTTTCAAAATTATTCTTGATTTCCTCCATCGGAATTTCTTCCAAAGGACCCGTAATCCCAACACCGGCATTATTTATTACAACATCTAACCTTCCTGAAGTCTCAATAATAGTAGCAACAGCAGTTTTTATGGATTCCGCATTTCGAACGTCAAGAGCCACAAGCGGAAAAACAGAATCTAATACCTTTTCAGGATTTCTGCTTGTTCCGTAAACCACAAAACCTTTTTTGTGTAAAAATTCCCCAATTGATTTCCCAATTCCTGAGGATCCTCCGGTAATTAAAACGACTTTGCTCATTTAAAGTTAGATGTTAAATGTTATAAATTAATAGTGACTGTCTATGTGTAGAATTTTATGTAGTAGGTAAAACTTTCTAACCTTTCACATGTAACTTCTAACTTCTGACAGGGGTAAAAATAAAAAAATCCTCCCGAAGGAAGACTACTTTTGTATAAATTCTAAAAATAAAAAAATGGCAAGCGACCTACATCGCACCGCTCAACCACGTACCCTTGCTATGTTCCCATCCTGGGGGAGTCTGCAGGAGCTGGTCGTGTAGGACTTGCCGGTGCAAATATACAATCTTTTTATATTTTTGCAAGAGCTTTGTTGCTATAAAAATATCATCGTATATTGGACTATTCAAATTTTAAACTATGAAAAAACATAACTTCCTAGCTGCCATTTTATTAGGAATCACATTAATTGGATGTGGCGATAAAAATAAAGGTGAAAATTCTTTATTTACTATAGACGATTCTGCTTTTCCGGCACATTTTCTGCCTCAGGAAGCTGTTTCAATTGCTGTTTTAAATCCAAAATCGAAAGAAATCGACAGCATTGCCTACTTTGTAAACGACAAAAAAGTTGGAAGCACTAAAGGTTCTGAAAAATTCAAATTCGAATTAAAAGACCAAAAATTAGGATATCAATACCTAAAAGCAACTGTTTATTTTGGCAGCGATTCGTCTGATGCTACAAAAAGAGTAGAATTAGTTTCAAATGTCAATCCTAAATTATTAAAATATAAAATCGTAAATACTTATCCTCATGATACTGCTTCATTCAATGAAGGTTTAGAATTTCATAACGACACATTATATGAAAGCACGGGACAAAAAGGAACTTCGTATATCAGAAAATATGATTATAAAACGGGGAAAATTCACAAACAAGTTGATCTTGACAAACAATATTTTGGAGAAGGAATCACTATTGTGGACGAAAAATTATATCAATTAACCTGGCAACAAGAAACTGGTTTTATTTATGATGCCAAAACTTTAAAGTTAGAGAAATCTTTTAAATACGACAAAAAAATAGAAGGCTGGGGAATGACAAATGACGGAAAATACATTTATCGTTCTGATGGAACAGAGAAAATCTGGAAAATGGATCCGCTCACTCAGAAACTGATTGATTATATCAATGTATATTCCGGAGATTCAAAAATAAAGGCCGTTAATGAATTAGAATGGATTAACGGAAAAATTTATGCAAATATTTGGCAAAAAGATGCAATTGCTGTTATTAATCCGCTTTCAGGAGCTGTAGAAGGCATTTTAAATATGACTGATCTGCGTAAAAACATGAGCAGCAAAATCACTACTGATGATGTCTTAAACGGAATTGCTTACAATCCTAAAACCAAAACTATTTTTGTTACCGGTAAAAACTGGGAGAAAATATTTGAGATAACGGTTTCTGAATAAATCAGACAAAAAATAATCTAAAACACGAATTTCACAGATTTCACTATTACAAAGTGACGTTTGCGAAATTCGTGTTTTTAATTTTATTAAATTTATACAATGACAACTCTTATTACTAACATAAAAGAATTGCTTCAGGTTCGTGAAACCTCTGTTGCGAAAGTTTCCGGAGCCGAAATGGCCATTCTTCCCACCATAAAAAATGCTTTTTTAATTATAAGAGACAATCTCATTGCTGATTTTGGAGCAATGGAAAATCTTCCGGATGTTACAGCTGATCAAATTATTGATGCAACCGGAAGAGTTGTACTTCCATGTTGGTGCGACAGTCATACACACATTGTTTACGCAGGAAATCGCGAGCAGGAATTCGTAGACCGGATTAATGGATTCTCGTATGAAGAAATTGCAAATCGTGGTGGTGGAATTTTAAATTCTGCTAAAAAATTAAACGAAACTTCAGAACAAGAAATCTACGAGCAGTCGAGATTACGTTTAGAAGAATTGATGAATTTAGGAACCGGAGCTGTCGAAATAAAATCAGGTTACGGATTAACCGTTGAAGGTGAATTAAAAATGCTCCGTGTCATTAAAAAACTTGCCGACAATTATCCAATTTGTATAAAATCGACTTTTTTGGGTGCTCATGCTTTCCCATTGCATTACAAAGAAAACAAAGAAGGTTACATTGACGAAATAATAAGCAAAATGCTTCCTGAAATTGCAAAAAATAAACTGGCAGAGTATATTGATGTATTTTGTGAAAGTGGTTATTTCTCAGTAGAAGAAACCGAAAAAATCATGCAGGCGGGAATCGATTTTGGCTTAAAGCCGAAAATTCACGTAAACCAATTTAATTCTATTGGCGGAATTCAAGCTGGAGTTAAATTTAACGCTATTTCTGTAGATCATTTAGAAATTATGAATCCAGAAGATATTGAAGCTTTAAAAGCAACAGAAACTATGCCGGTAGCTTTACCATCATGCTCTTATTTTTTAAGCATTCCTTATACTCCTGCCCGTGAAATGATCAATGCAGGTTTACCAATTGCTTTAGCAACAGATTTCAACCCCGGATCTACTCCATCCGGCAATATGAATTTTGTCGTAGCAACCGCATGTATTAAAATGAAAATGACTCCCGAAGAAGCCATTAATGCGGCTACAATAAATGGCGCGTATGCAATGGGACTTTCAGAAACGCATGGAAGTATCACAAAAGGCAAAAGAGCTAATTTGATTATCACAAAACCTGTTTCCTCATTTTACCAGATCCCCTATGCTTTTGGAAGCAACCTGATTGAAAGTGTCATCATTGAAGGTAAATTTTTAGCATAAAAAAAGAGGAGTTTTTATCTCCTCTTTTTTTTTATCTGTTGATTCTATATACTATCTTAAAGAAAAGCTTGTTTTAGAAACTAACTCTCCACCATCAAAAATATTAATAAAATAAGTTCCTTTTTCAAAATCCTTCCCCGGTAAATCTTCAGAAACATTTACAGTTTTATTTTCGTATTGTACTGTTGTTTTAAAACTATAGGTTAATGAATTATCTCCAAAGCTTTCTGTTTTCTTGTCACCTAACACATTATTCTTGCTATCGATTACCTGCACATAATAGGTTTTATCTCCTGACTTTGCAATTTGGTTTTCAGCAATAGTAAAACTAACTTTTAAAACATCAGCACGACTTGCTTTATCTGTTTCAATTTGCTTACCTGAACTTTTCAATTTGTAAGCGGCAGTTTTTGTATTTAAAACAGATAATTTAGAACCTTTTTCAACTGTTTTAGACAATGCTTCGTTTTGCCCCACTAACACTTCATTGAATTTTTTTGACTCTCCCAAAACCACAATTGTACTGTCTCTCTGAACTGTTAAAACACCATTTTGTTTTTTTAATTCATCGTTTTCAGCAACCAACGTTTTCATTTTAGTCTGCAATCCCTGAACTTGTGATCTGAATTTAGAAACATCACCTTTTGACTTGTTCAAATCATCCATTAAAGCGACAACTTTATCTCTTTCCTGAATTAATTCATCTGACATCGATGTATTTTCAGCAATAGCAGCATCGTATGTTGCTTTCAATTCCTGAAGATCCTTCATTACAGATTCTTTTTCTGTCAATGTTGATGTTAGTTCTGTTTTTACAACATCTGAATCAGAAGAAAGTTTAAAAATGTACACTAAACTACCAATTAGTAGGACTGCTAAAACAGCGATTACCGCCTTTAGACTTGAGTTGTTTTTGTTTGGGTTTTCCATATTTAATAATTTTCTTAAAAACAAATTTAAATAATTAATATAACGTAATAACGTAAGTTGCCACAATTATATTATTTTTGGATAATATTTTTTTTTATGGATAAATTAATCCCTTTTACTGTTAGTGATTTAGCAAAAGTCACCAATCACCGCAGTGGTGAAATAAAATTTGGAGAAAAAATGATTACTATTCCGAAAGGAGTGGATATACATGAGTTTATAAAAGAAAGTGAAGCTAAATATGTTATTTTGGGGATTCCTGAAGATATAGGCGTACGCGCTAATTACGGGAGACCGGGAGCAGCTTCGGCCTGGGAATCTGCTATAAAAAGTATTGCAAACATCCAGCATAATCGTTTTTGCAAAGGCAGTCAGATTATTGTTTTAGGCAAAATAAATGTTTCCGAGCTAATGCGCGAGGTTGAAAATCTTGATTTCAATGATATAGATGATCGCTCAAAGCTAAGTCAGCTGGTGGAAAAAATTGACAAAGAAGTATCACATGTTATTTTTACTATAATTAAGGCCGGAAAAACACCTATTATAATTGGAGGTGGTCATAACAATGCTTATGGAAATATAAAAGGCACGGCTTTGGCTAAAGGCAAATCAATAAACGCAATCAATTTTGATGCTCATTCCGATTTCAGAATTCTTGAAGGACGGCATAGCGGAAATGGCTTTTCTTATGCCTATGAAGAAGGTTTTCTTAAAAAATACTTCATTTTTGGTTTGCACGAAAACTACACTTCAAAAAGTGTTTTAGACATTATAAAAAAACTTGAAGACCGCGTACGTTATAATACATATGACAGCATAAGCATACGTGAAGAGAAAGATTTTACAAACGAAATGATTTCAGCACTTGAATTCATAAAAACAGATTCGTTTGGAATAGAGATTGACCTGGATGCCATTCCGAATATTGCCAGCAGTGCCATGACAATCAGTGGTTTTTCAATTGAACAGTTGAGACAGTTTGTTTCTTACTTTGGACAACACAAAAATGCTGCTTATCTGCATATTTGTGAAGGAGCTCCTGATTTAGATAATTCTCCTAACAATCATTTAATAGGCAAATTAATTGGTTATCTTGTAACTGATTTTATTAAAGCAAATCACGAAAAAGTTTAAAATCGGAGTACTATTAACAATTTGTAATTATCACTTTTGCCAAATAAACCTAAATTCAATTAAACCATTGCCTGAATAAAACTATCTTTGCAACGAATTTTAGTACTTAAAACTAAGTTCTTAATACCTAAGATATGTTATTCGAAGATTTATCACTTTCAAAAAGTATACAAAAAGCCGTATTTGAAGAAGGCTACTTAAACCCTACCCCTATCCAGGAACAAGCTATTCCGATTGTTTTGGCCGGCAGGGATTTAATTGGCTGTGCACAGACCGGTACCGGAAAAACAGCTGCATTTGCCATTCCGATCATACATCAGTTACACCGAATTGTAGGCTCATCAAAAAAAGCTAAACAAATCCGTGCCCTTATAGTTACCCCAACCCGTGAATTGGCAGTACAAATTGGACAAAGTTTTGAAACCTATGCCAAATACACAAACCTGACCCAATTGACAATTTTTGGCGGTGTTTCCCAAAATCCGCAGGTTGATACCTTAAAAAAAGGTGTTGATATTTTAGTAGCCACACCGGGAAGACTTTTAGATTTACAAAAACAAGGTTTTCTTGATTTAGATCATTTACATGTTTTAGTGCTTGACGAAGCAGATCAAATGCTGGATATGGGATTTGTAAACGATGTGAAAAAAATCGTAAAACTAACACCTAAAAATAGACAAACACTATTTTTTTCGGCAACTATGCCAATAGCAATACGTGAACTGGCTGAAATGTTTTTGACAGATCCGGAAACAGTAACTGTATCTCCGGTTTCTTCAACTGCTGAAAATGTGGAGCAGCGTGTTTATTTTGTAGATAAAACTGAAAAGAGAAATTTACTATATCATTTAATTAAAACAGAAGGATTATCCAACGTATTGGTTTTTGCAAGAACCAAACATGGAGCTGACAATGTTGTTAAAGCATTGCGCAAAAAGGATATTCCTGCTGAGGCAATTCACGGAGACAAATCTCAAAATGCAAGACAACGCGTTTTAGATGCTTTTAAAAACAAAGAAGTGGGCGTATTGGTTGCAACCGATATTGCAGCCAGAGGAATCGATATCGACCAGTTACCGTTTGTAATTAATTTTGATTTGCCTAATATACCGGAAACTTACGTTCACAGAATTGGAAGAACTGGACGTGCAGGAAATGGCGGAATTGCAATATCATTCTGCGGTAAAGATGAGCATCCATATTGGAAAGACATTCAAAAATTAATAAAAGTGGATGTAAAAACAATTAGCGACCATCCCTATCAATGGCATGCCGGAAGTCCTGACGCAACTGCTGAAAAGCCTAAAAATTCAAATAGAAGTGGCGGTGCTCATAAATCAAGAAAATCAAATGCTTCTAAGCAAAATAAGAAACGCTGGTATTAACCAGCGTTTTGTTTTATTTAAATATCGTGAAATAATATATTTTACTAATTTTCTGAAGCTGATCCTAAATCATT
The DNA here is from genome assembly GCF_027111255.2 of Flavobacterium flavigenum. NCBI lineage: Bacteria > Pseudomonadati > Bacteroidota > Flavobacteriia > Flavobacteriales > Flavobacteriaceae > Flavobacterium > Flavobacterium flavigenum. Next base: position 1,057,005 of record NZ_CP114285.2, read on the forward strand.
ATTACCTTCCCATTGTCCAACTACTGAAGTTGCCAAAGCATTTCCTAAAACATTTGTCGCACTTCTGAACATATCACAAAAATGATCAATTGGCAAAATTAAAGCAATACCTTCAACAGGAATATCAAACATACCGCAAGTTGCCGCAACCACTACCAAACTTGCCCTCGGCACACCTGCAATTCCTTTACTGGTTAACATCAAAACCAAAAGCATTGCCATCTGAGTTCCTAAATCTAAATGTACATTATAAAACTGAGCAATAAAAATACTGGCAAAAGTCATATACATCATACTTCCGTCAAGATTGAAAGAATAACCCAGCGGAAGCATAAAAGAAACAATCTTGTCTTTTACTCCAAAACTCTCTAATTCTTCTGTTAACTTAGGAAAAACTGCTTCACTGCTCGTAGTACCAAAAGCAATCGCTAAAGGTCCGGTAATACGTTTCAACAATTCAGTCATTCTTCCTTTCAGAAAAATATATCCTACCGCAATTAACAAAGCCCATAATGTGCTTATTCCGATTAAAAAAGACCCGAAAAATTTAAAATACGTAATGACCAATTCCTGTGCATCTCTTACCGCAAATACTGCTGCAATAGCACCAAAAACACCTATCGGGGCAAAATTCATCACATAATTCACCATCTTTAGAACGATGTGTGACAATTTATCAAAAGCACCTATAATAGGCTTAACAGTCGAACCTAACGATGCCGCTGCCAATCCAAAGAAAATAGAAAAAACTACAATCTGCAGGATTTCATTGGTTGCCATAGCTTCTATTATACTTTTGGGCACAATATGTTCAACAAAATTATCAAAAGAAAGATTTTGGGTTTTGCCTGTAACTTCAGAAGCAGTTGCCATATCAACATTATCAAGTTTCAAACCTACACCTGGCTGCAAAACATTTACATAAAACAATCCAATTAACAAAGATATAAAGGAAGCTGTAAAAAACCACCCTAGCGCTTTTCCTCCTATTCTTCCAACAGTTTTAATATCTCCCAACTTTGCAATTCCTACTACCAAAGTGGTAAAAACTAAAGGAGAAATAATCATTTGTACCAATCGGATAAAAATAGTAGCAAGCATTTTTATCTTTGTACTAAATGATTGGGCAGCTTCAAGTGAAATCATATTGTGCAATATAATTCCTAAAGTAGCTCCAAGAACCATCGCTATTAAAATTTGACCTGTCAGTCCGGAAAAAAAAGATTTCTTTTGGTTTTGGATTTTATCCATTATTTTTTGAATTTAAATTAAAAAAAGACCCTCACTGCCCGCTTTTAAATTAATAGGTCTTGTTAATTAAATAAAAATCAGCTAGAACAATAGCCGCCATAGCCTCAACAATAGGCACGGCTCTTGGTACCACACACGGGTCATGACGTCCTTTTCCGGTCATGGGCGTAATGTTACCTTTATTATCTAACGAATCCTGGGTCTGCATGATAGTCGCTACAGGTTTGAAGGCTACCCTGAAATAAATATCCATTCCGTTGCTGATTCCTCCCTGAATTCCACCGGAAAGATTCGTTTTTGTAGTTCCGTCAGTATTGTATAAGTCGTTATGCTCGCTTCCTTTCATTTCTGAGCCTGAAAAACCGCTTCCGTATTCAAAACCTTTTACGGCATTGATTGAAAGCATTGCTTTGCCTAATTCGGCATGCAGTTTATCAAAAACTGGTTCTCCTAAACCAACAGGAACGTTCTGAATTACACATGAAACTACTCCACCAACAGTATCTCCCTGTTTACGGATATCACGAATGTATTCTTCCATAATTGCTGCTGATTTTTCATCAGGGCAACGAACTGGATTGCTTTCTATTTTAGAAAAATCCAATTCCTGATAAGGTGTCTCTAAATGAACCGGACCAACAGATGAAACGTAAGCATTAATTTTAATTTCCGGCAGCATTTGTTTTGCAATCGCTCCTGCAACTACTCTGCTGGCAGTTTCACGTGCAGAACTTCTTCCACCACCGCGATAATCCCTGAAACCATATTTTTGATCATACACATAATCTGCATGACTTGGTCTGTAGTTGTCTTTTATATGTGAATAATCATCTGATTTTTGATTGGTATTCGGAATAATAAAACCAATTGGAGTTCCTGTCGTCTTACCTTCAAAAATACCCGATAAAAACTGAACCGCATCCGGTTCTTTTCTTTGTGTAACAATTGCTGACTGTCCTGGTTTTCTTCTCGCCATATCGAACTCAATTGCTTCAAAATCAAGCTGAATTCCTGATGGACAACCGTCGATGATTCCGCCTAAAGCTTCCCCATGAGATTCTCCAAATGTGGTAACTTTATATAGTGTGCCGTAGCTATTTCCTGCCATTATAATTAGTTTTGAGCAAATGTAAGTTTTATGAATTAAATTAAAAAATTTAAAATGAGTATTGACCACAATAGCACTCTTTAAAAAAATCATAATTTATTAAAACTGAACCCCAATTGATAACGTTTTGATAAAATAAAACCTATTTTGATTTGCTTAATTTGTTAAACTTCAAATTGAGAAAAATTGAAAAAAAGAAATGTCGAATTAGTCATCATTTCCGATGTGCATTTAGGAACTTACGGCAGCCATGCCAAGGAGTTAAACAACTATCTTTCAAGCATTAAACCCAAAACATTAGTTTTAAACGGAGATATTATCGATGCCTGGCAATTTAGAAAATCATACTTTCCAAAATCACATCTAAAAGTTATTCAGCGCATTATCGGAATGGCTTCAAAAGGCACTAAAGTGTTTTATATCACCGGAAATCATGATGAAATCCTGAGAAAATTCAGCGATATGAATATGGGTAATTTTTCTTTGGTAGATAAATTAGTTTTAGAATTGGACGACAAAAAAGCATGGGTTTTTCATGGAGACGTTTTTGATGCATCCGTACAACACTCAAAATGGATTGCAAAACTAGGCGGCCTTGGTTATGACTATTTGATTTTGTGTAATCGATTTGCAAATTGGTGTTTAGCCAAATTAGGAAAAGAACCTTATTCATTTTCAAAAAAAATAAAAGCCAGTGTAAAAAAAGCCGTAAAATTTATTTCTGATTTCGAAACTACTGCGACCGATCTGGCAATTGAAAAAAAATACGATTATGTAATCTGCGGACATATTCATGAGCCTAAAATTATTGAAAAGGAAAACAAATATGGATCAACTCTATATTTAAATTCAGGAGACTGGATCGAAAATTTAACAGCTTTAGAATATCACAAAAAACGCTGGAAATTATTCTCCTATTCTAATGCTGACTTTGCCGAAACTGAAGAAAATCTCTTTGAAATGGAAGATATTTTAACTTCAGAATTATTTACCTCTATAACTAAAAAGTAACTTTTTAACAATCAATAGTTTACCAAAAGCCCAAATTGAAACAATCATAAAATTTGATAAAAAATGGGAATTACATAACAATTTCGAACAATTTTATACGTTTGAGTTGAACAATAATTATAATTTTGAACAAAAATTAATAACCATTTTTATGAAAAAAATCATTTTATCAGCAATTGCGCTATTAGGTATAGCGTTTACTGCGCAATCACAAGAAATTTCTAAGCACGCATTAGGATTACGTCTTGGAGACAATAACGGTTTTGGAGGAGAAATCTCATACCAATTGGGCTTGAACCAGAAAAACAGACTTGAATTTGACTTAGGATGGAGAGATGACAGACATGTTGATGCTATAAAAGGAGTTGCTCTTTATCAATGGGTTTGGAATATTGAAGGAGGTTTCAACTGGTACGCTGGTGTTGGGGGTGGTGTTGCAGCCTGGGATTATGATTACAGATATGCTGACAATCACTTCAAAGATAGCGGAACTTATGTTTTTGCAGCAGGAGATATTGGTATCGAATACAGATTTAAAGAATTCCCTCTTACTTTATCATTGGATGCAAGACCTGAAATTGGGTCAGGATATTATGATGATGACAACTTTGGTTTCGACGTAGGTTTAGGAGCAAGATTCAGATTCTAATAAAAAACTTACTTTATAAAAAAACCTGTCGTTTAAAAGCGACAGGTTTTTTTTTACTTAATAATAATTTCTTTCTTAGAATGTATTTTAACAACTGTATATGGATAACTAACTACCTGCATTAACATAGCGTCTTTCGCAGGAGCATTCTCTTTGACAGTAATAATAATATTTTTGTCCGTTTCTTCTACTTTTTCAACTCCTATTGAATATCCTCCGGTATTTTTTTCACCCATATTCAAAATCACATAATTAGAAGTAGCAATATCATCGTGTTTCATTTTATCCTTTAAAAGAGGGTCATTCTGAAGCATCATGATTTCATTTGGTTCAGTCAAAATTTCAAAAAACTTGATATTTCCGCCTCCGTTAGACTGTTCTGTCAGGATTTCATATAATGGAATATTTGAATTTGATGTTTTTTTTGCTCCACAGGAAATCAAAATAAAAACCGCTAAAACCGAAACTACTTTTTTCATTCACCGCTTATTTTAAGTTATCTATTCTTTATAATCGTCTATTGCTTTTTGATATAACGCTTCATATTTAGGTAATATGTTTTTAATATCGAATTTTTTAGCAACTTCTAAAGCATTGTTTTTAAATTCTTTCAAAACCTTATCGTCTTTAAGAATTTTAATGGCATTTGCGGCCATTTCTTCAACATTCCCTACATCGCTCAAATATCCTGAAACACCGTCGAAATTTACTTCCGGCAAACCTCCTGAATTACTCGAAATTACCGGAACTCCACAAGCCATTGCTTCTAAAGCCGCCAGACCAAAACTTTCTGTTTCTGATGGCAGTAAAAACAAGTCTGTCAAAAGCAAAATCTTATCAATCTCATTGCTGTTCCCAAAGAAAATTACTTTATCCTGGATTCCTAGTTCCTGACATAACAGTTCTGCATTTTCTTTTTCGGGACCATCGCCAACCATCATAAGTTTCGCCGGCATTTCTTTTTGAATAAGATAGAAAATTTTAATTATATCCGGAATTCGTTTTACTTTTCTAAAGTTACTGATATGGGTAATAATCCGTTCATTTTCATTTGCCATAACACTACGATGACATGGTGCCTGCGGATCCTTAACAACCTTATCCAATTCAATGAAATTCGGAATTACCTTAATTTTATTCTTAATTTTAAATAATTTCAGCGTATCATCTTTAAGACTTTGTGAAACTGAAGTCACATAATCCGATTTATTAATACTAAAAGTTACAGCAGGTTTATAAAAAGGATGGTTTCCAACCAGCGTAATATCGGTTCCGTGAAGGGTTGTAACCATCGGAAGATTAATCCCTTCGTTCTTCAGCATTTGCTTTGCCATGTACCCTGCGTAAGCATGCGGAATAGCATAATGTACATGCAGGAGCTCAATTTTGTATAATTTTACCATATCAACCAGTTTGCTAGACAAAGCCAGTTCATAGGGCTGATAATGAAAAAGAGGATATTCAGGAACGTTTACTTCGTGATAATGGACATTTGGATTTAAAAGCGCCAATCGTACAGGCTGGCTATACGTAATAAAATGGATTTCGTGTCCGCGTCTGGCTAATTCAAGACCTAATTCAGTGGCTACTACCCCACTTCCGCCAAAGGTCGGATAACAAACTATTGCTATTTTCATGTATTAAATTTAATTCTACGAAAATACTCAAAAATAGCATTTAATTTACCCTTTGATTTGTTAGATTTTTGTGAATTTTAGAGAGATCAGATTATTAGATAGTTAGAATTTTGATTCTAATTTTAATCAGAAGCAGAGAAATTTATTTTCAAAAGAAACACTTGTCCCGCTGTTCGCTGTATCTTTTGTGCCAAACCCCGGCCCAAAAGGATGCCGCTTCCATCTGGGCTAGATTAGACATATTTATTTCATAAGGCTTCATATATTTTAATCTATTCAACAAAAAAAACATAACCAATTAAAAACAAGAAAACTGCATAAAAAAAGGCACAAAATCTAAATTTCATGCCTTAAAATATTCTTTAAGTTTCTATTTAAAAAAAACGACTGTGCCAGCTATCAGCCGCCGGAACTTCCCACGATTCATTAAACTCTTCGATATTGTTTACCAGATTATTAAATACAATCGTATTTTCAGAAACCGATTTGTCTTTTACCATCTTCTTAAAATCAATCAATGGTTTATGAGCGATGTGTTCACCAAGTTTAAAAGTAACATTCATTTTATCAAGCAGATCGACGTTATATTTCTTCTCTAAACTTTGAATGAATTCTACAGAGCTGTCAATTGAACAGCCTGTAGCTGCCTGTACTTCCTGATTAACTGCTAATATAATAAAACGATTGTATTTCAGCAAGAAAGAGGCTTCAAGACTAGTTCCGTGAGCTGCCCAGCATTCTACGAATGCTTTTAAGTCAGTCTCTATTTCCGAAAATTCCTCCTCAGAAAATTTTCTGTTCGATTGATAAATCCAGACTCTGGATTCACCAGGTAAATTTTCAAAAGGTATATACATTTTGTTTTTTCTTAATTTGTTTCTTTCAGTTCCAAAAATAGAACTTTATTATTGTTTCTCTAATTTAGTAAGGATTTTATAATATCGGAATTCTTTTGCTTTCACATCAAATAATTCAATTTCCGAGTAACTTGCTTTAAGTTTATCCTTTTTTTTAATTTCATTATTAGTCAATAATGATGCGGTCTCAAAATAATCCAGCAAAAGAAGACTATAACTTCTTCCGTTTTTATCTTTTAGCTGCAAAGTCAGAAACTGTTCTGATTTGATATCGGTTACTTCCCCGGTAACAGAAACATCTTCTGCTTCAGCTTCTACATCACTTTTAGATTCCTTTCCTAATTCCATAATCATATTAGGACAAGTTTCGAGCATTTTCACAGCAACATCCTGACCTAATTTGGTCATTCCTCCTTCATCCCCAAACTTCACTTTTTCATCACCTTTAAACTCAGACATATGATCAGAATAACTACTAATCATACACAATCCTACAGCTGTTTTTAATTCATCTCCCGTAAAATTATCCGATTTACTTTTTTTGGCATCCAGACATTCACATGTTTCTTTAGCAATAACACTTAAAACATCTTGTGAATAAGAAACAACATTAAAAAGGACTGACAGTAAAAATAGTATTCTCTTCATTTATTTTACAAATCTTGTGCATTCGCAATTAACTCAGCAATATCCATCACTTTCACCTGTCCTTCTTTTTCTTTATTCTTAATACCGTCGGTTAGCATGGTATTACAAAACGGACAGCCTGCTGCAATAATATCCGGTTGGGTTTCAAGTGCATCTTCGGTCCTCTCGATATTCACTTCCTTGTTACCAGGTTCAGCATCTTTAAACATTTGTGCCCCACCTGCTCCACAACACAATCCATTAGCTTTTGAACGCTTCATTTCAACCAGTTCAACATCCAGTTTCTGAATTAAATCCCTAGGTGCTTCATAAACTTTGTTAGCTCTTCCTAAATAACACGGATCGTGAAAAGTAATTTTCTTTCCTTTAAATTGTCCGCCTTCAACAGTAAGTCTTCCTTCATCTATTAATGATTTCAAAAACTCGGTATGGTGAACAACTTCGTAGTTTCCTCCTAATTCAGGATATTCATTTTTCAAAGTATTAAAACAGTGCGGACATGCCGTAACTATTTTTTTAGCTTCGTATGCATTTAAAACCTCGATATTCATCATAGCCTGCATCTGAAACAAAAATTCATTTCCGGCTCTTTTTGCCGGATCACCGGTACAGCTTTCCTCAGTACCAAGTACTGCAAAAGAAACGTTTGTACGATTTAGAATTCGCACAAAAGCTTTTGTAATCTTTTTTGCCCTATCATCAAAACTTCCTGCACAACCAACCCAAAACAACACTTCAGGCTGTTTTCCTTCGGCCAGCATTTCTGCCATTGTTGGTACTACTAAACTTTCTGACATCTTCTTTTGTTGATTTATTAATCGATATTTTAAATTCAGTTAAATCCGTAAAAGTAACCTACTACATATATTTTAATTCTCGTTTTTCCAGTTCAATCGATCCTGCTGACTGTATTGCCAGGGAGCACCATTATTCTCTATATTAGTCATCATTGCATTTAGTGACATTGGTGCAGCACTTTGCTCCATTACTAGGTAACGACGCATATCCATGATAATAGATAACGGACTAATATTTACAGGACATTCTTCTACACAGGCATTACAAGATGTACAAGCCCACAACTCTTCAGGCGTTATATAATCGTTCAGTAATGTTTTATTATCCGGAACAAAAACGCCCTTATTGGCATCGATATTTTTTCCTACTTCCTGCACACGATCCCTTGTATCCATCATGATTTTACGAGGAGACAACTTTTTACCAGTCTGGTTAGCCGGACAAGCCGATGTACAACGCCCGCATTCTGTACAAGTGTAAGCATTCAATAGTTGTACCCAGTTTAAATCCTGAACATCACTAGCACCAAATTTTGAAGGCACTGCATTTTCATCTACTGGTGCTGCTGCAAACGGATCAGCATTTGGATCCATCATCAATTTCACTTCTTTAGTAACAGATGCCAGATTATCGAACTGTCCTTTTGGCTTCAAATCGGCAAAATAAGTATTTGGAAATGCTAAAAGAATATGCAGGTGTTTTGAAAAATACAAATAGTTCATAAAACACAAAATACCTACAATATGCACCCACCAGAACACTTCAAATAAAACGACAACCATTTCATTTGACATTCCGTTAAAAATTGGTGCTATAAACTGGCTTACCGGAAAACTTCCTGCTTTATGAAAAACACCTCCAGGAACATTTTGTAAATGCAGATCTGAAGCGTTCATCAATAAAAACAAAATCATCAGAACCGTTTCAAAGTACAGGATATAATTAGCATCATTTTTGGGAAAGCCATTTAAATCAGAATGTATAAAACGTTTCAGCCGAATCAGATTCCTTCTGATCCAAAAAACGGTTACAGCAAAAATCACAAGTATGGCTAATATTTCAAAAGAAGCAATCAAGACATCATACACACCACCTAAATAAGGCGCAAAAATTCTATGTGTTCCGAATAGACCATCAATTATAATTTCGAGTAATTCAATATTGATAATTATAAATCCAACATACACAAAAATATGAAGCACTCCTGCTATAGGACGTTTCACCATTTTAGATTGTCCGAGTGCAATCATGGCCATGTTTGTCCAGCGTGCTTTAGGATTATCGCTTCTGTCTACGTCAATACCTAAATTGATATTTCTGATGATTTTTTTTACTCCGGAAGCAAAAAAAGCAAAACCTGCTATCAGAACTATAGCAAACAAAATATTATCTAGATAGCTCATCTCTCTTATTTATTATTCGTCGGATTTTCCTCTTCTTTTGGAGCTAAATAAGGTTTGTTTTTCTTTCCAAAAACAGAAACATTTACGTAACGTGTTGGATTAAGACGTACATCCTGTAGCAATAATTCTAGTTCTTTTGAAGTTTTAGACAAATTATTATACAAAGCATCATCATTTAGTAATTTACCCGCAGTTCCTTTACCTGAGTTCAAATTACTCATAATACCATCAACTTTTGCCAATGTCTGGTTTAAGTTCCTAACCGTTTTACCTAAATCAGCCTTATTTAAAGAATCTGATAATTTATTGAAATTACCTGAGATTTTATTAAAATTTGTCACAATTCCGTTAATCTGCCCTTTATTAGTATCCAAAATAGAATTCAGGCTTCCCGAAGCTCTGTGAAACTGTTCCATAGTCTCACTCAACTCTGACAATGATTTTTTTAAATTTTCCTGACCTTTTTTATCCAAAACATTGTTTAAGCCCGAAACCAGCGTATTAATGTTAGCAAGCATTAAATCCAGTTTTTGTTGAATTGGTTCAATTTTACCTCCTAATGATTCTGTTAATCCTAACTCAACTGTTGACTCAAGGGTCTGTCCATCTTCTGCAGGAATTTTATCAGCTAAATTTGGAATAATTTTAATTTGTTTCCCTCCAATCAAGCTCGGTGAATACAGTGACGCTTTACTGGTTTTAGAAATTGGAAAATCAGTTTTTAACTGAAGTTCTACCAATAACTTCCCTGTTGTTTCATTAATTGTAATTTTATTTACTTTACCAATTCCAAGTCCGTTTAAAGTTACGGGAGCTGACTGAGCCAAATCCTCAACATTATCATATTCAACGTATAATGTTTTGTAGTTAGTAAAAAGATCCCTGCCTTTTAAAAAACTATATCCCCAAATAAATAATAGAATTGACGCGATGACTAATATAGCCGTTTTAATTTCTCTTGTTAGTTTCAAAATTGTAAGTGTTTAATACAAAAATAATATAAATATTCGAACTTATCAGTATTATTTGATAGCGTCCTGAATATTGATTTTTTCCCCATTTCTTGTTGCTACTAAAAATGAAGCACCATATCCTTTACTCTTAGCTTCTTGCAGGTATTTTTTAGCCATTTCGTAATCTGAAGTTTCCTGATAGAAATATTTATAAATATTATTTTCATAAATCATGGTTATGTTTTTCAGCCCTTTGAAGTTTTTAGGTTCTAATGGCGTTTTTTTTATACTTGCAATAAGCTGCACTTTAAAGAAAGTTCCTTTAGGGGCATCTTTAACAACCTTTGGAGCAGCTTCAACTGTCTTTGGCTTTGCAGGGACAGAAGTATCTTTTGCAGGTTTAACGTCATTTATTTCCAGGGCTCCTGTGCCAAAATATTCCCTTTTATAACTTAAAATTGCCTGGGCAATAGCTTCTGCAATATCGTTTTGACCGGCTTCTGAATTTAAAATATCCCCTTCAGTAGGATTAGATACAAAACCAGCTTCAACTAAAACCCTTGGCATATAAGCTTTATGCAACACCATAAAAGGAGCTTGCTTTACACCTCCGTGACGAAGCTTTTTTCCTAATTTTTCAAAATTATCCTCAATTTTGCTGGCTAACGAGATACTATTATCAAGATATTCTTCCTGCATTAGCGTCATTCCTATCATAGATTCAGGTGAATTAGGGTCGAACCCTTCGTATTTACGTTTATAATCTTTTTCCAAAGTAATAACCGAGTTCTCTTTTTTCGCAGCTTCAAGATTCGAGGCCACTTTACTTAAACCCATAACATAAGTTTCTGTTCCATCTGCAGCCGTATTTTTATTTGCATTACAATGTATGGAAACGAAAATATTGGAGTTGGCTCTGTTTGCAATATTAGCCCTTTCAACCAAATCTATAAAAACATCTGTTTTTCGGGTATAAATAACCTGAACATTCGGACTAGCTTCTAATATTTTTCCAACTTTAAGTACAATAGCCAAAGCAATATTTTTTTCAATACGACCACTGTAAACGGCCCCGAAATCGTGATCCCCGTGTCCTGCATCAAGGGTTACTTTAAAAACATTGGACTGAGAGTAAGCACAAAAAGACGTTATCGTTAGAAAAGAAATAAATAGTAGTTTAGTTTTGTTAAAAACATTCATAAATCCAAAAGTTAATTTTAATAAAATGCAAAGCTATAATTTTTACAATTGATTATTTTTGCCAAAAAATTATATGTAAGTTTGACATATCAAAAAACAAGCCATACTTTTACAAAAATAGCATTTAAACCTTTGCACACAAACTTATTTAATATCGTTTTATTATCATTTTTCCTAAGTGTAGGATGTGGTAATTTATATTCACAAGAAAAAAAGACTAAAAAATCCCAGGTACCTTCTGCAAGACAAACAGATAAGACTAAAAAAGTTGTCACAGATACTACAAAAACGGCTACAGATACAATTAAAACAGACAGTATCAAACCGAAAAAAGCTTTTTTAGACGGAATAGTGAAACGTACTGCAAAAGGGTATCAGAAAATCGATCAGAAAAATAAAACACTTACACTCTACGATGAGGCTGAATTGTATTACAAAGATATTGAACTAAAATCCGGTATTATTGTACTTAATTATGACAAAGATGAAGTATATGCCGGAAGAATAAAAGATTCTGCAGGTGTTTTGATACAATATCCGAATTTCAAACAGGGTTCTAATGAGGTTCAGCCAGATTCAATTCGTTTTAATTTCAAAACTAAAAAAGCTTTAATTTACAATTCAAGAACAGAACAGGGAGAATTTAAAATAAAAGCACAAATAACCAAGAAAGAAAATGACTCTGTTTATTTTTTAAAAGGAGCACGTTTTACTACCTCTACAGATGTTGACAACCCTGAATATTATTTTAGAACCAGCAGAGTAAAATTTGTTCCCGGAAAAAAAGTAGTGGTCGGATTGACTAATATGGTGATTGCTGACGTACCTACTCCTATTGCATTGCCTTATGCCTATTTTCCGATGAGCCAGGAAAAAAGTGTTTCTGGAGTCATCATACCCAGTTATAACGATTCTAATACAAGGGGGTTTTCGCTGCAAAATGGAGGTTATTACTTTGCATTGAGTGACAATTACGACTTAACGGTTTTAGGCGATTATTACACAAACGGAAGTTATGCCATGCGTTTTGAATCTTCTTATGCCAAAAGATACAAGTATAGAGGAAACGTCAATTTTAGGTTTGAGAATTTAATTTCAAGTGAGAGAGGCTATCCTGATTATTCCAAACAAAACATCTACAACTTACAGTGGTCACATTCAAAAGACTCAAAATCTAATCCAAATTCGAGTTTTTCTGCCTCCGTTAATATGGGAAGCAGTAAATATTTTAAGCAATCTATTAATCAGGCTAATATTGGTTCAAACTTAAACAACACACTTAGTTCTTCTATTTCCTGGAATAAAACTTTTAATACAATTCCACAAGCACGTATTGCTTTAACGGCAACACATTCCCAAAACACACAAACAGAACAAATCAATATGACATTGCCATCCTTGCAAGGAAGCATTGATCGTATATATCCTTTTGTTGGAAAAGATGGTGCAAAAAAAGGATTAATCAAAAATATCAATTTACAATACAATCTGAGCGGTAAAAATAGTTTTGTAACTACTGATTCATTATTTTTCAAACCACAAATGTTTAGGGATGCACAAATTGGAATGCAGCACAGTATCCCGCTTAGTACCAATTTTAAAATATTCAAGTATTTTAGTGCCAGTGCATCTACCAATTATCAGGAAACATGGGTAACAAAAACAATTAAAAAATCTTATGACGAGGATTCAAATAAGGTTGTTGACCAAACAGTTAATGGTTTTGACGCTTTTAGAACGTATAACTTCAGTTCAAGTTTAGGGACTACAATTTATGGTACTTTCAAATTTGGCGACACAAAGAAAATACAAGCCATACGCCATGTTATGCGTCCGTCATTTTCCTACTCCTACACACCTAGTTTTGAAAAATATTATGACACTTATGCAATAGATGCCACTGGAACAACCTACAAGGATTATACCCGATTTGAAAATGGAGTTTACGGACAGCCTGGCAAATCAAATTCCAACATAATAGGTTTTGATTTAAGTAATACTTTTGAAGCTAAAGTAACAGATAAAGACAGCACTAAAACAGAACCTAAGAAGGTCATGCTTTTAAATAATTTGAATTTCAGCACCAGCTATAATTTCAATGCTGACGGAAAGACAACATTTGCCCTTGAGCCTGTACGTGTGAGCGGAGGAACTCAGCTTTTTGAAAATAAGATGAATGTCAATTTTGCCGCGACTTTAAATCCGTATGCAATTGATAATTCAGGGCAACAAATTAATGTATTTAACATTAACAATGGAGGAAGTTTATTTCGAATGACAAGTGCTAACATGACACTTAATTATTCGTTTTCAAACAAAAATGACAAAAAAGAAGAAAACAAACAAAGCAAGCGAAACGGAGGACGTAGTGACGATTTATTTGGTACAAACACTGATTTGAATGACACAAGAAAAAGTCAATTTTCGGAAGAAGAATCTGAGAATGTAATTACCGAATTCTTTAATTCAAAACTTCCCTGGGATATGACTATGGCTTATTCTTTAACTTATTCAAATGCTCAAAGAGAAAATAAGATTACAGGAAATTCCATCATGGTTTCTGCAAATATGGATATTACACCCAAATGGAAAGGCGGAATCTCAAGCGGTTACGATTTTGTACAAAAAGGGGTTACTTTTACACAATTGCGCTTTGAAAGAGACTTGCTAAGCTGGAGAATGTCTTTTAACTGGACACCTCTTGGGGCATACTCAAACTGGAATTTCTTTATCGGAATAAAATCAGGAATGCTTAGTGACATCAAATGGAACAAACGAAGTACTTTAAACCGATAATCCTCAATAAAAAACTTAATATTTTGATATGAAAAAAGTAATTTTTACGGAAAAAGCACCAGCACCAATCGGACCATATAACCAGGCTATATTATCAGGAAATACTTTGTATGCTTCAGGTCAAATAGCTTTAAGTCCTACTACAGGAGAGCTTGTTACTGAAAACATCCATGATGAAACCCATCAGGTTATGCAAAATATTGCTGCTATTTTAGAAGCTGCAGAAATGACTTTTGAAAATGTTGTAAAAGCCACTATTTTTATAATGGATATGAATAATTTTGCAGCAATCAATTCTGTTTACGGATCTTATTTTAATGAAAAAACCGCTCCAGCACGTGAAACGGTTCAGGTGGCATGTTTGCCAAAAAATGTAAATGTTGAGATTTCTATAATTGCAGTGCAATAGCATCTAATAATAATTGTGCCGTTGCTTCATTAGTTGCCAGCGGCACATTATGTACATCACAAACCCTGATTAGCATATTAATATCTGCCTCGTGTGGATGGCTAGACAAAGGATCCTTAAAAAAGAAAACCATATGCGTTAAGCCTTCCGCTACTCTTCCGGCTATTTGCGCATCACCACCCAAAGGTCCAGAGAGCATTCGTCTTGTTTTAAAACCTGCTGCTTCCGCTTTTCCTCCGGTTGTGCCAGTACCAATTAAACTTATATTCTCCTTTTGCAGAACCTCGGTATTTTTACTTAAAAAATTAATTAAATCTGCTTTTTTACCGTCATGTGCAATAATTGCAATTTCCATTCTAATTCTTTATTTATTAGCAACGTGATACGCAATAAGCCCGTCGATTGGACGTCTTAAAACATTTCCTAATTTAAGTTCGTATTTATCAAATATCTCCTGCAGCTCATCCTTCAAATAAAAAGCTATAGATCCAACAAAATGAACGGGAACTTCCTGGCAATTATCATATTGTTTGATGTAATTTTTAACAAAAGATTTCATTCCTTTAAAAATGATTTTTCTGCAAAAATCGGAATCTTTATGCTGAATAAGAAATTTAGCAAAAGTTGCTAAATAGGCATTTGGATTTGGTTCTTTATATAATTTATTTTTAATAAAATCAGGATCCACATCGTATTCTTTTTCAAACTCAACAGCCAGTTCTTTAGGCATTTTATTGAAATAATACTTTCTGATCAGTTCTTTTCCAAAAACATTCCCACTGCAATCATCCATTACAATATAACCTAATGATTGTACCTTTTGATGCAACACTTTTCCATCAAAATAACTGCAATTAGATCCCGTACCTAAAATGCTGACAATTGCTTCTTCTCCCTTAGGTGTAGTAGCATATACTGCAGCATAAGTATCTTCCTGAACTTCTACAATAGCGTTTTCAAAATACCCCTGAAATACCTGTGATAAAGACAGTTTCATTCTGTCAGTGCCGCAACCTGCACCATAAAAAAATAAATGAGTAGCTTCTTTTCTGTTCTGTGAAATATCAAAACGATCATTTACTCTTTCAATTATCTCCGGACCATCAAGAATCTCAGGATTTAGACCTAAAGTTTGTGTTGTGAATAACACTTTTCCACTATCATCAATTGCAATCCAATCAGCTTTGGTAGATCCACTATCAACTATTAATTTCATGTTAGTTTAGTTTTTTAGTTTAGTTTTCTTCAATTAAAAGTGTGTTTTTCACATTAATTAAAGACCTTACAAAATAAGAAATCCCGTTATTTAAAAATAACGGGATTTTCTCACTTCATAATATATTATTTTAAACCTGCGATATGCACAGATAAATCAATTAATTTACTAGAATATCCGTACTCATTATCGTACCATGATACTAATTTGAAGAAAGTTGAATTTAAACCAATTCCTGCAGTAGCATCAATAATAGAAGTTCTTTTGTCAGAAATAAAATCCTGAGAAACAACAGCATCTTCAGTATATCCTAAGATACCTTTCAATTCATTTTCAGAAGCTTTTTTCAAAACTGCCATAATTTCTTCATAAGAAGTTTCTTTAGCAACTTTTACAGTTAAATCTACTGTAGAAACGTCTGCTGTAGGAACACGGAAAGCCATACCTGTTAATTTTCCGTTCAATTCAGGAATAACTTTTCCAACTGCTTTAGCAGCACCTGTTGAAGAAGGAATAATATTGATTGCAGCAGCACGTCCACCTCTCCAGTCTTTTCTAGAAGGTCCGTCAGCTGTCATTTGAGTTGAAGTTGTAGCGTGAACAGTAGTCATTAAAGCTTCAACAATTCCGAAGTTATCATTGATTACTTTAGCTAAAGGTGCTAAACAGTTGGTAGTACAAGAAGCGTTAGAAACAACAACATCAGAAGCTTTTGCAGTTTCGTGGTTAACTCCCATTACAAACATTGGAGCATCTGCAGAAGGAGCAGAAATGATTACTTTTTTAGCACCACCTTTAATGTGCTCACTTGCAGTTTCGATAGTTGTGAAGATACCAGTACATTCAGCAACAACATCTACATCAACTTCATTCCATTTTAAGTCAGCTGGATTTCTTTCGGCAGTAATACGGATATTTCTTCCGTTTACGTAAAGTTTTCCTTCTTTAACTTCTACAGTTCCGTCGAAACGACCGTGAACTGAATCATATTTTAATAAATAAGCTAAGTGATCTACATCTAACAAGTCATTGATCGCAACAACTTCTACGTTATCTCTATTGAAAGACTCTCTAAAAACGATTCTTCCAATACGTCCAAATCCGTTTATTCCTAATTTTACTTTTGACATTTTACTCGATTTTGTTTTGTTTTTATTTAACTGATTTAAAGTTTAATTTCTCACTATAAACTTCGTTTCTTTTTATGTTGACATGATATCAGATACCCTTAGTAACTCCATATCAATTTCAGATTTCCCTTTAATTGCCTGCTCAAGTGGCGTTAAAGTCACTTTATCCTGTTGCAGACCCACCATATAATTTGATTTACCATCTATTAATGACTCTACGGCTTTTACTCCTAAACGGCTTGCCAAAACACGATCAAAACATGATGGAGAACCACCTCTCTGCATGTGCCCAAGAACTGAAACACGCACATCGTATTCTGGTAAATTAGCCTCTACGTAATCTTTTAATTCGAATACGTTTTTACCAATTTTATCACCTTCGGCAATAACTACGATACTTGATGATTTTCCTGAAGCTTTACTTTTTTGAAGAGAATCCAAAAGCCTGTCAAGCCCTAAATCTTCTTCAGGAATAAGGATTTCCTCTGCTCCTGCACCAATACCGGCATTAAGAGCAATATGACCTGCATCCCTACCCATAACTTCTACAAAAAACAGACGGTTATGTGAACTGGCGGTATCCCTAATTTTATCTATACAATCTACAACGGTATTTAAAGCAGTATCATAACCTAAAGTATGACTTGTTCCAAAAATGTCATTATCAATTGTACCTGGAATTCCCATTACAGGGAAACCATATTCAGAATTAAAAATTAACCCTCCGGTGAAGCTTCCGTCTCCTCCAATAACCACCAAAGCATCAACCCCGGCTTTTACAAGATTATCGTGTGCTTTTTTTCTACCCTCAGGTGTTCTAAATTCAAGTGAGCGTGCCGATTTTAAAATCGTGCCTCCTTTGTTTACAATGTTATTTACACTTCGGGGTCCCATTTCTTTGAAGTCTCCTTCAATCATTCCCTGATACCCTCTATAAATTCCTAAACATTCTATATTATGATAAGCGCACGTTCGAACTACTGATCGAATAGCAGCATTCATTCCTGGTGAATCTCCTCCTGAAGTAAGAACACCTACTTTTTTTATTGTTTTTGGCATTATTTAAGTATTAAAGTGTAAAATTAGCAAACATTGATCACTTTCCAGTTGATGATTATAATAAATTAGTAAAAAAACTTAATTCAAACGTTTTCGGTTAATAAGTTTTTTATACTTAAAAATTCATTTAAAATAATAAAAGTGCCATTTTTTAATTAAAAATGCAAAATTAACAATCAGCAAATGAAGTGTTATAAAAATCTATTTTATGATAATCATGAACAAATCTATAAAATTTAAATTCGTTTAATAATCATTATCCGGAATTAATCCTTCATTGTTATTCTTTTGCTCTTGTTTTTCATCCTTTTTTTCAGGCTTCCTTTTATCCTTTTCTGCTTCTTTTTTAGCATTTGTAAAATTTATATAATCAGGGTTCAGATTAGAATCCTGTATATCATTTGAACCTTTACTTGTTTTGCCTATTTTATTCTTCTTGAAGATCTTATTAACTAACTCGCTAAAAGTATCAAAATCTACTTCATAACTAATACCTACCCCCTGCGTGTAGCCAATACCCTGACCTACGTAGCTAAGGTCATTTTCTTTATTGAACAAACGCAAATTAGCGGTACCGTCTTCATTAATACGATATTGCACTTCAATGTCCCCTACGATTGCTGATTCATTTATACCTCCCACAGGCACACCAACTTTTCCATTAATAGTAATGCGTTCATTAATTTGTGATGATACTGTTGCTACTACTTGTCCATCAGCTTCCTGTCCTATACGCCTGTCCGCAGAAACATAATTAAAGCCAACATTAATTTTATCATTGTCTGATTTAATTATATCCCCTAATAAACTGGAAGCTGTTTCAGCAAATGTTCCTGATAAATCTCCCTGGCTAAAACCATCCGTGCTCATAAAAGAACCCGTTGATAATAAATATAAAGCCTGGGTCTGACGAATGTCTTTATCATCCAGTTTATATTGTATTTCTGACTTTAAAACACTACTTACAGAAGGAAACTGAATATCAAAATTAGGTTCCGGACTGGCTAAATCGCCCCTTAAACCAATAACTACTTCGACAGGAACCTTTTTATTAAATGAAGAGTTTTCCAATAATACTGCAGGATTAGCTATTGTTCTGTATACAGCTTCTAAATTTAATTGTGCTCTCATAGGGTTTCCTTCCCAAATAATTGAACCACCTTTTCTAACGGCAAATTTTTTATCAATTAATCCGCCGTATTTAAAATTATAAGTTCCTTCATAAGCCTGAAAATCCCCCCACATATTAAACTTACCGAGCGTATTAATTTTAAACAATAAAGATCCATATCCTTTCCCTTTCATACCATGTCCGGAATCCCTGTCTAAAATCACTTCAATTTCCGCATCTGGTGTAATATCAAAATCAAATTCTAATTCGAGACCATTATAGTTTTTTGTTTTTTCGACAATACCATTTGCTAAATTATACTTTTCCTTAGCTGTTATAAAATGTATAAAACTTTTTTCTCCAACACTTTGAACATTGCTGATTGGAATTTTTATCTCAGTTCCTTTCTCAGATTTTGCATCTACTTTAATAAACAATGCCTCAGTTGGCCCTTTTATACTTGCAGTACCATTTATAAAAGCTGTTCCAAAATAGGCAGCATCATCACTATCTTTCGTGTCTAATGCCAGTAGTCTTTTTGAAGTTATAGTTAAATCTAATTTCCAGTCTCCAAAATTCTTATGCTCTATACTTCCGTTTAACAGACCTTTTGTTCCAAATTTGGTGTCCGTCAGCTGATTATTCCTAAACAGAAACTTTTCATCAGTTAAATCAACTACAGTTCTATTGTTTAGTTCATAATCTGTATTAAGATAAGTAACTGTCATCCCTGCTTTTTCAACATAAAGTCTTCCATTAATTTCCGGCTTTTTCAGATTCCCTGCAATTGCAGCATTTCCGGATACTGTACCTCGTATATTAGACAAAACATCTCCCCCGATTGTACTCAAAGCAGCCAGATTAAATTTATCAAGCTTTAACTTTAAGTCTAATAAAGTTTCTTTGTTTTGAATGGAAAAATTCCCTTCGGCTTTGAAGGATTCGGCAAAATTATTCTGAATAGAAGAATTTATAGTGAATTTTTTAAATGTTTCATCTCCCGAGATATCAAACTTTAAAGTCCCTAAATCTATCTTATTCAAATTTAGATTATCAATTTCAATGTTAGCAGTAGGCTGATAAATATTTTTATTCTGCTTAAAATTTATATTTCCGTTTAATTTACCGTTAACTACAAATTTTTTATTTAAAGGAGTAATTTTATTGATATCTACATCTTCAAAATTCAGAACAAGGTCTTTATAATCTGTTCCTTTTATAACTCCGTTTAAATCTATTTTTTGATTTTCATGCGACAATATAATGTTGTCAATGTTGAAATTTTTAAATTTTTTATCAAAAACTACCTGATTATCATCTTCTTCATCTTCATTCAAATACCATAAATAGTCCTTAAATTTCATTTCTGACTTATGGATCCCAACTACATTGTTTTTATTTTTATCTATTGTATGATAGAGATTCAGATTAAAATAATCCTCCCCTTTGCTTCCACCTTTAAATTCAGAACGAACAAACAAAGTGTCTTTTGATGTTACATTAATTAAATTAAAATCACGAACCTTATAATAAGGCGTTTTAATACTGTCCAGTTCGATAAAAGCATTATAAAGCGGATTCTTATTATCAATATTAATGCGAATATTATCGAATGTATTTTTTGAAGCTGTAATTTTTTGTGAATTGAACCTGAACTTAAATTCTTGTTTATCAGAATCGATTTTACCGCGCATTACAGTACTCGAATCGATTTCAATATCCGGGTACAACATTTCAACCACTTTATTGTACACATGGAAATTAAAACGCAGAAACTGCCCTTTTTTAACTTTGTAAGGTTTATAATTCGTGTAAAGACTTCCGACAGAATTCATAACTAGTTTGTCTAATTGGTCAAATTGAAATTTCCCTACAATTTTTCCATTTACAACATCATTTGAATTAACAGTTATAGTACGCAAATTGTCTGAATCGAAACTTGAATTTACCGTTATTTCATCAAAAGCATATGTTGATTTTGGATTTTGGTAAACAGCATCTTTTATAAAAATATTTCCATGTAAACTTTGCAGAGAATTACCACTAACCTGTACAATTGCATCACCAGTAAAACTGGAAATTGAATCATTAACGAATTTCAGTTTTCTCAAATCTGAATTTTCGATATTAATATGAAAATCATATTTATTTTCCCGTTTGCTCAAATCAACCAAACCATCAAATGTCAGGTTTAAATTAGGATCGTTAATAGAAATCTGACCTTTATAATATGGCAGTTTAAAATTGCCATTTACAACAATATTATTGTAAGTGTACTTATTATAATCGAGTTTTGCGATATCCCCTTTTACAATTGTATTTAAATATTTCTTAGAAAATCCTATACCATCAACATTTAGGTTTAGAGTCGTTTTTCCTATATCTTTCCTTTGCAATAAAGTTCCGAGGTCAAAATCATTAA
Source organism: Flavobacterium flavigenum (assembly GCF_027111255.2). NCBI lineage: Bacteria > Pseudomonadati > Bacteroidota > Flavobacteriia > Flavobacteriales > Flavobacteriaceae > Flavobacterium > Flavobacterium flavigenum. The sequence continues at coordinate 1,078,663 of NZ_CP114285.2, forward strand.
GAACAATATTTCCTGAATAAGAAGCTTTATCTATAAAATCAATATTATTCATATGCAGATCGATTTCTCCATTACCGAGATCGCTAGCCATTTTGAATTTTGATTCTAAATCTGTGGTTGATACTTTTATAGCTCCAACTATATTAACTTTACCAATTCTTTTTAATTCTTTAGGAAGCTTTTTTCCTAAAACATCTGGCAGCAAAACGACTAAATTATCATAGCTGGTAATGAGTTTATCAAATTTACCATCCATCGAAAATTTTTGGGATTTGCTTCCTAAAAGATTTTTAAAATTGATATTTCCAATAATTCTTGTCCCGTTTGTATCACTTAATCTTAGCTTCTTCAAATTAAGGTTATTCAGCGGCCCCTGTATTTTAGTTTTTACTTTAAAATGCTGATTTTTACCTAATCCTCCATAAAAATAACGAATATCATTTGAAGCCAGTGAAGCTGAGTCTAACACTACATCAAACCTAACTTTGTCAGTAAATTCTAGGAAATCTTTTACTTGATAATTTAAAATAGCTTTACCATAAATAGTCGATCTTTTAGTAGTAATGGCTAAATTTTCAAGTTTTATTTGTTTTTTGCTATAACTGAATTTTGAACTTAAATTTGAAACATATAGACCTCGATGATCCAGAAAAGAAAATCTGTGGATATTTGTATTAATTTCAGAACCGTATATTTTAAATTCACTGATATACGTATTCAGGTTTTTAAAATCTATAATCTTTGGAGTCTTTTTGTTTTCGTCAACTGCAGAAAATGAACCTTGCGATATGTAAGCATTTTTTGCTGTTAAAAGAAAATGTTTGCTTGATTTTGTAGGTTTTCCTGATTCAAATAATCGTATAAAAACATTGATATTATTTTCATCTTCGTTTTTATATGTTTTCAGGTTAAAAATTAATCCTGTCAAACGAACATCCCCAAAAATTAAATCCCCATCAATTAATCTGGTTACGCTTAACACATCTGTGGTAATAATATCGGAATAGATTAACGTTTTTTTGTGATGGTCTAAAATTAGCACTTTTTTAAGTTTAACGCCTCCAAAAGCATTAATTGCCACCTTTTCGATACTGATATTCGTTTTAAAATCAGTATTAAGCCTATCCGCAATGTAATGGGCAATTTTTGTTTGCACGAATGGCAAAGACAAAGTAATAGCAATTACCAAAACGAGTAAAACTAACCCCATAAGGGTCCTGGATATTATTTTCTTTACTTTTTTAATAACTGCTTTTATTTTTAGTTTTCTTTAAATTTATTTTTGAACAGACAAACAACGGCTGTTTTGATAAAAATTCTTTAATTTTGGCTCCTCCTTTTACGATTAAACAAAGTTAAAAATTTGATTTGTCAAATATAATTCAAAATTTGTGCCTTTATATGCAAAATTCAGAGGTTTTTATTCTTGCCATTGAAAGTTCCTGCGATGATACTGCTGCCGCGGTTTTACATAACGACAAAGTACTCTCAAATGTTGTGGCAAATCAGTTAATTCACAATCAATATGGGGGTGTTGTTCCTGAACTGGCTTCGAGGGCACATCAACAAAATATTGTACCTGTAATTGATGCCGCATTACGCAAAGCTAATATACAAAAAGAACAGTTAACAGCTATTGCTTTTACACAAGGTCCGGGTTTAATGGGTTCTTTATTGGTTGGAAGTTCTTTTAGCAAGTCATTGTCGCTGGCTTTACAAATCCCATTGATTGCTGTAAATCACATGCATGCTCATATTTTGGCGCATTTTATTGATGAAGAAGGATTCGACAAACCGGAGTTTCCGTTTTTAGCGCTAACAATTAGTGGAGGACATACCCAAATTGTAAAAGTGAATGGCTTTTTTGATATGGAAATCATTGGTGAAACTACGGATGATGCTGTTGGGGAAGCTTTTGATAAAAGTGCCAAAATTCTTGGACTTCCTTATCCTGGCGGTCCTTTGATTGATAAATATGCCAAAGAAGGCAATCCAAAAGCTTTTCAGTTTACAAAACCAAAAGTTCCCGGTTTAGATTTTAGTTTCTCTGGCCTAAAAACAGCCATTTTATATTTTATCCAGAAGAATAAACAGGAAAACCCAAATTTTATTGAAGAAAACCTGAATGATATTTGTGCCTCGATTCAATATACAATTATTGAAATTTTGATGGATAAATTAAAATTAGCGGTAAAAGAAACCGGGATTAAACAAATTGCTATTGGCGGAGGTGTTTCTGCTAATTCAGGAATCAGAACCCGTTTGAAAGAAAGTGAAGGCAAATATGGCTGGAAAACGTTTATTCCTAAATTTGAATATACGACAGATAATGCTGCAATGATAGGAATTGTTGGGTATCAAAAATATTTATCAGGCCGTTTTGAAACCTCAGCTGTTGTTTCTAAAGCACGAATTCAATTTTAATTATGCAGTTATTTTATAATCCGAATATAGACGAGACAACTGAAACTTTTTCTTTCGACAAAGAAGAAAGTCGTCATATCATTAAAGTTTTACGAAAAAAAGATTCAGATATCCTTCATGTTACAAATGGCATGGGATTATTATTTGAAACCGAAATTACGCTTGCTTCAGATAACAAATGTATTGTAGAAATTCGCTCCATACAAAAATCACCTCAACCAAAATTTTATTTACATCTTGCGGTGGCACCAACCAAAATGAATGACAGATTTGAATGGTTTTTAGAAAAAGCAACCGAAATCGGAATTCAGGAAATCACACCCATTATCTGCGACCGGTCTGAAAGAAAGGTTATTAATAAGGACCGATTTGAGAAAATCATTCTTTCAGCAATGAAACAATCCAATGAAACTTTTTTGCCAAAATTAAACGAAGCAATTTCTTTTAAAGAATTCATCAAACAAAAAAACGAAGGATTACAGTTCATTGCACATTGTGAGGAAACAGATAAAAAGTCGCTGAAGGAATCATTAAAGCAAAACGAAAACATAACACTTTTGATTGGTCCCGAGGGCGATTTTTCTGAAAAAGAAATTGCTTTGGCGGTTGCAAATAAGTTCCAGCCCGTTACTTTAGGAAACACCCGTTTACGCACTGAAACCGCTGCAGTTGTCGCATGCCATAGTGTTGTATTTTTCAATGAAAACTCAAATTAACCGACTTTAAAATTGATATGAAAAAAATATTGTGCCTGTTTTTATTGGCTTCTATTTCTTCTTTCGCACAAGAAATTGCCTTATTAAAATATAGCGGCGGCGGAGACTGGTATGCAAATCCTACTTCACTGCCAAACTTAATTCGGTTTTGTAATTCCACCATTCATACTCAAATAAAAGCAAAACCCTCAACAGTAGAACCCGGAAATCCTGATTTGCTCTCTTACCCTTTTGTACACATGACGGGACATGGAAATGTTGTTTTTAGTGATGCTGATATAACAAATCTTAGAAACTACCTAAACGGAGGCGGTTTCCTGCATATTGATGATAATTACGGGATGGATCAATATATTAGAAAAGAAATAAAAAAAATATTTCCAAATACTAATTTAGTTGAGATTCCGGCTAATCATGCTATTTTTCAAAAACCTTTTCCTTTTCCGAACGGGCTGCCAAAAATTCATGAACACGATGCTAAAAGACCTCAGGCTTTTGGGATTTTTGTAGAAAATAAGCTGGTTTTACTGTATACTTACGAATGTGACCTCGGTGATGGCTGGGAAGATCCAGAAGTAAATAATGATCCGGCCGAAGTACGCCAAAAAGCATTAAAAATGGGTGCCAACATCATCAATTATATTTTCACCAATTAATCTATACACAGTGCAGCTTACCCACGAAGAAAATCAATTTGAAAGTAAAACATTTCCCATAACCCTCGTTTGCGATCATATCTACTTTCAGCAAAATATTGGTTCTCTTTTTAGGATTAGTGAAGCTTTTGGCATTGAAAAAATCATTTTTTTAGGAAAAGATATTCCGTTAAATCCCAGAAAAATAAATAAAACTTCAAGAAGTACTCATCTTCATGTTTCTCATACTGTTATTGAAGAAACAGATGAATTAATTCATTATCTACTTGAAAACCAATTTGAAATTATTGCTTTAGAAATTACACATAACAGCAAGCCTTTAAAAGAAATCATAATTCCTGATGATAAAAAAATAGCACTTTTGATAGGAAGTGAAATTGACGGAATTTCAAGTAATCTCTTAAAAATTTCAAATCAAATTGTCCATATTACGATGTTTGGAAAAAACAGCAGCATGAATGTTGTTCAGGCAACAAGCATAGCTTTGTACGAATTAACTTCTTAAATAAAAATTTAACATTTTTATAAGAACTAGACTACATAAGGGTTTATAAGATTCTGATCAACAAATTGTTATAAAAATTTTGACAATTATATTTTTTGTTATAAAATTGTGTAAGAATTTAACTAATTAATCATTTTATAACAAAACCCCTTTATTATGAAAAAAATTCTTTTTTCCGCCGTTACAGCTCTAATGCTGTTTTCTTGTCAAAATGATAAGACAGAATCTTCAGATCCTGATTTAAATGTAGCTTCAAGACGTGGTTGTGCATCGCAAGAAGTTTTAGAAGGACAATTAAAAGCTAACCCCGCATTAGCTCTTAAAATGAATGAAATTGAAGCTTTTACAGCTAAACATTCCTTAGATAAATTTACAGGTCGTTTAGTAAACGGTAAAATCGAAATTCCTGTAGTAGTAAATGTATTATACAGAACTACTGCACAAAACATTTCTGATGCACAGATTCAATCGCAAATTGATGTCCTTAACAAAGACTTTAACGCCCTGAATTCAGATTATAATAATGTTCCGGCACTCTTTTCGGGTGTAAAAGCGAATATCGGGATTACATTTGTTTTAGATCAGGTCATTAGAAAATCTACAACAAAAACTTCCTGGGGTACAAATGACGCCATGAAAAAAACTGCCCAGGGCGGTCTGGCACCAACATCACCTACAACCAAACTTAATTTATGGTCATGTGTGATTGGTAATGATATTTTAGGATACGCACAATTTCCGGGAGGACCATCATCAACAGACGGAGTCGTAATTGATTACCGCTATTTTGGTTTATCTGGTGCAGCTAATGCTCCCTTTAATTTAGGAAGAACAGGTACTCACGAAGTAGGTCACTGGATGAATTTACGTCACATTTGGGGAGATGCAACTTGCGGAAGCGATTTAGTAGCTGATACACCAACCCATAATGCAGAAAATTACGGTGTACCGGCTTATCCTCATTATAGCACATGTGCCGGAAATCCTGTAGAAATGACAATGAATTACATGGATTACACCAATGATAATGCTATGTATATGTTTACAAATGGACAAAAAACCCGAATATCAGCCATATTTACAACGGGAGGAGCAAGAGCCTCATTTGCTCAATAATTATTGGCAAAACAACACTTAAAGCGGGATTAATAATCCCGCTTTTTTGATTTAAGGACTAAATTTTAAAAATGGTTTTACTACATTTATAGTCTAAATATTAAACATGGTAACATCAAAAACTATTTCGAACGGTATTTTAAGAGCCTTAGCCACAATCTTAATAATTGGTCTTGTTTTATACTTTTTATACGAAATACAAACCGTAATTGTGTACTTATGCATTTCTTTACTATTATGTTTAATTGCAAATCCTTTAGTTTTATTTTTAAAAAATAAACTGAAGTTCAGCAATTCGCTGGCTGCTACTACAACAATCGTCTTTTTTATATTTCTAATTGTGGGTTTTATACTTCTGTTTGTTCCTTTAATTATTTCACAGGCAAATAATTTGGCACTATTAGATACCGCTCAACTTCAAACAAAATTCATAGAAACTGAGAAACATCTTGAAGATTACTTTAATATTCAGCATATTGACTTAAATAAAATTATAAAAGACTCTAAACTTACTTCGGTATTGGATTTTAGTTATTTTACCGGATTTATCAATTCAATTATTAATTTCATGGCCGATATGGGAATGGGATTGGTTTCTGTTTTCTTTATCACTTTCTTTTTTATTAAAGATCAGGATATTTTTAAAAATCAGGCCAGAAGAGTACTTCCTGATTCAAATGAAGATAAAATCCTGAATTCAATCACAAAAATAAACCACTTATTAACACGCTATTTTATTGGTTTGCTGTTACAATTAATTGTGGTATTTGTCCTGTATTTAATTGTATTGCTAATATTTGGAAATGAAAACGCTTTTGTCATTGCTTTTTTATGCGCAATTCTAAACATAATTCCATATTTAGGGCCAATTATCGGGACAACACTGGCTGGGATCTTAACGATGATCAGTATGATTGGCCAGGATTTTCAATCTGAAATAGTACCAAAAACAATCTATGTGATTATAGGCTTTTTGATAGTACAAGCGATTGACAATAATATTAGCCAGCCAATAATTTCATCAAAAAGTGTAAATTCGCACCCGTTGGAAATATTCTTGATAATCCTGATCAGTGGAATCACATTTGGAATTGTAGGTATGATAATAGCAGTTCCCGCATTTACAATGATTAAAGTGATTTTAAAAGAATTTTTTCCTGACAATAAAATTGTGTCCGTATTAACCGAAAGAATTTAGCTTTGAATACTTCTATTTTGCATCCAGATATACAGAAATTTATAATTCAAAATACTGGGGCAGATGTAACAAAATTAGCGCTTCAGAAAAACCCGTTTCCTGAAGCAGAATGGATTTCAATTTTAAATCAGATTGAAGCCAGGACTAAAGCAAAAGAAAAATTACCAACCTGGTTTTCAACTGACAAAATCATTTATCCAAGTAAAGTCTCTATTGAACAAACCTCTTCAGAAAAAACAGCTGCTTACAAAGCTTCTTTAATTACAGGAAAAAGTTTAATAGATTTAACCGGTGGCTTTGGAGTGGATGATTATTATTTTTCTAAGAAGTTCAAAACAATAGCACACTGTGAAATAAATAAAGAGTTATCGTCAATTGTAAAACATAATTTTGAGCAGCTAAAAGTTGGGAACTGCACTTTTTATGCAGATGACTCAATGAATGTTTTAAACAATTTTAATCAAAAATGGGACTGGATTTATATTGATCCATCCCGTAGAAATGATGCTAAAGGCAAAGTTTTCATGCTGAAAGACTGCTTGCCAAATGTTCCGGAATCGTTGGATTTTTACTTCGAAAAAGCAGATTCAATTTTAATTAAAACTGCACCGTTATTAGATATTTCTGCAGGGTTATCTGAATTAAAATTTGTAAAGAATATCCATATTATAGCTTTGGAAAACGAAGTAAAAGAATTGCTTTTTGAAATACATAATCACTATTCTGGTGACATTACTATAAAAACAGCTAATCTTTTAAAGGATAAAACTGAAACTTTCGAATTTGTTATGGGTGAATTTGAATATCCAACCTACCATTTACCTCAAAAGTTTCTGTATGAGCCTAATTCGGCCATTATGAAGTCAGGAGGATTTGATGAAGTTAGCAATTCATTCGAAATAAATAAACTCCACAAAAATTCCCATTTATATACTTCAGATGAATTAATTGATTTTCCGGGACGAACTTTTGAGATCGAGAAAGTAATTTCATATAGCAAAAATGATATGAAAACAGCACTTTTAAATCAACAGGCAAATGTTACGACACGTAATTTTCCTGACACAGTAGAAAACATTCGAAAAAAATGGAAAATAAAAAATGGAGGGAATTTGTATTGTTTTTTTACAACTGATAAAAATAATAGTAAAATAGTTTTAATTTGCAGAAAAATAACTTAAAAATGAAATACTTAATTACACTAGCTTTTTTTCTGTTAACTTATAGCACATTTGCCCAAAAACCTTGTGAATACAGTACAAACGTAACAGATTCAATTGGTACTTATAAAGTTACAAATGAATATCTGGTAAGTGAAAAAAACTTTGGAAACACTTTTGATTATATCTTTTTTTCTTTGGCACAAACTGACGGTTTGCCAACATTAAACTTACAATTGATCCAAAAAAGCAAGGATTTTATAAAAGCTAATTGTTTTGATAAAAACTCAAAAGTATTTTTACAATTACAGAATGGTAAAGTTGTTACATTGCTACATGTCAATCAGGAAAATTGCGGAACCCTGCTTCATGACAAAGATTTTAATAACCGGATCAATACCGGTATTTTTATGTTTATGAAAGATAATTATGAAGAATTGAAGAAATCGCCTGTAACCATTATGCGAATTAAATATTTAACGGCAACCGAAGATTATATTATAAGGGGTGAAATTACATCAGAGATGAACGGAAAAACATACAAGCCTGCTACTTATTTTATGGAAAATATCAGATGTGTGGAATAAATTATTCGCAATCCCATTTTTGATTTGAAACCTTATCTTTTAAACCTGTTTTCAAATTATAATGCCACCATTCTGAATCAAAAGAATTAAAGCCATTCTTTATCATTACTTTTTTAAGTAATTTTCTATTCGATAATACTTCTTTAGAAAGTTTAGTATAATTATGACTTGCCTGAATCCCAAAAAAGTCAAAGGGAGTTCCCATATCAACTTCTTTACCTTTAGAATCAACTAAAGAAATATCAACGGCTCCTCCTCTGTTATGGATGGAGCCTTTTTTTGGATCTGCCACATACTCCGGATTTGAAACTATCTGCCACATTTTGTTCTGAATAGATAATGGTCTGTAGCAGTCATAAAGTTTAATTTTATAGCCTTTCTTCATAAAATCCCTGTTGGCTTCTATCAGAGCCTGAACAGTCTTTAAACGCAAAAAACATTCAGCACAATCATACACTTTTGCTTTTAAAAAATTATCCTCAGTAGCATATTTCATATCGTAGATGAAATCTTTACTGTAGTCCTTTAAATTGACGAAAGTAGTATCAGCCAGAGAGACATCTTTATATACATCATTCTGAGCGCTTGAAGAAATTATCCAAAAAAAAGAAACTAAAAAAAATAAAAAGTTTGAATATGAAATTACCTGTACTGTTGACTTCATTATAAAAATTCACTGTGTTTAGGTAAATATAAACAAAACATTTTTTTTATATCTCTCCTTCCATCATAATATTTTCCTTTATTCCTTTATTCTTGAGTATTCGGAAATGGGACCTTACAGCATGATAAAATGGATAAATAAGCCACATATAGATATGCTGATATTTATGATAATTAAATAGCGGGCTGTTAGGAAATATTCTGACGATATCGCTTTGCTTTATATCAACATCCCAATCAGGAATATTGGTATAAACATGATGAAGGTTAATATGACGCCTTGTCCAAAGCCAGTGATTACTCCCAAAAAGCTCCAAAACATACATAAACCACTGATTATGCTTATTTTTTTTAAATAATGCTCCGTGTGCAGCATCATGAAATGCATTGATGAACAGTACGATCATCGTAATTCCACATAAAATGTAAAATAAAAATAATAAAGGAGTACTGTTTCCCAAAGCAGATAATACAGGCATAAAATAAAAAGAAGGCAATAACAAGTCCCAGAGACTTTATAATATTTAAGAGGTATAAAGATGAATTCTGCAAAACAGTTTCATTAACTTCTTTTCTAATCTTTTTAAAAAAATCATCAGTATCAGGTTTTAGATAAACCGGGCGTTTAACTTTTCCATAATGATTATTAGATACAAAACCTTCCATCAAATGTAAGAAAAAAAAAATAAAATAAAATAAAACACACAAAAACAACACCTTACACAAAAACCTTTAAAGTAAAAACTACTTTAAAGGTTTATTTTATTTAGCATTGTCTTTTTTTATTTACCTAAACAATTTTGAAGCAAATTGGTATAAACATCTTCGCCATGTAAGCCATTCATGAGCTGTTTCAGGCGACTCATAATATACATATTTAATTTTTTGCTGATCTAACATCGCCCGGAATGCGCCAACAGATTTTGGGAAAGGAACAGGTTCTTTAGTACCTAAGCCTAACCAAAAAAGTTTTATTTTTTTATTGAGAGCATCGCCATCTTTATATTTTCCGTCTAAAAATGTAGAAACATCAATTGGATCTGTATTAGGATAATTTGACGTACCGCTAAATCCGCCGTATTGAGAAAAAGTATCCAAATGGTTCATCATAATTCTCATCGTTTGATTTGCACCCATAGAAAGGCCGGCAATTGCCCTGTTTTCGCGATTTGAGATAGTTCGAAACTTTGCATCAATCATTGGAATTACTTCAGTGGTTAGTACCTCTTCGAATATAGATACCATTTTTTCTTTTTTGTCTTGCTGACTATTTTGTGGTTTATAGGCATATCCATTATCCATTACAATAATCATAGGATTTGCTTGTTTTGCAGCGATCAGATTGTCTAAAATCAAATTTGCTTTCCCCTGGGAAGACCAGCCCGTTTCATCCTCAAAACTTCCGTGTTGTAAATAAAGAACCGGATAACGTGTTTTAATGTTTTCATTGTAACCAGGTGGTGTATAGATAAAACAACGTCTAAATGAATTTGTTAGTTTTGAGAAGTAAATATTTTCACTGACAAGACCATGAGGTACATTTTTCAGCGAAAAAAAATCCTGATCTTTAGCAGGAATCTCTATTCCGCTTCCTAATCGGCCGGCACCGTAGAAATATAAGGTTCCCGGATCCGGAACGGAAGCCCCGTCTATATTTAACTGATAATAATGAAATCCTTCATCCTGCGGATTAGAATCCCCTGTCCATATACCATTAGCATCTTTTACCAGATCATATTTAACACCGCCCAGATCAAGCTGAACTTTATTAGCATTTGGCGCAGCAATACTGGCACGAACCCTACCCTGCGAATTAACCTGAGGAAATTTCTTTTCAGGCTGATTGACTGATGAAGGCTTAAAATCTTCCGTTATTTTTGTTTCCTGCCCCGAAACTAATTGAAAATATAGGCAGAAAATTATAGGGACTATAATAAGATTATTTTTCATTTTTTGTTTTTTTAAGTTTAAATTATTTTTTTCAGACAAATCAGTAAAGCTAAAAAGTATTGCCACTTTCGATAAAATTCTTGTTCAGATCAATAGATTCATCCAATTAAAAATCTATTATTTAAATAAAAGTGGAGCTAATTCTTTAAAGCTTCTACGCCAGGTCTGAAATTCATGACCTGTGTTATCCGAAACATAGGAAACAGCATTAAAGCCAGCACTTTTAAGACTTGATACTGCACTTTTAACAGCATCAGGACGTTCTTTGCTTCCACAACTTAAAAAGATAAGTTTTACTTTTGATTTATCCTTAATATCTTCTGGTTTATAAGTTCCTCCACTAAGAAGTGCATAATGAGAGAAAACTTCAGGTTTATTAAGTGTTATACTTTTTGTTTCCATGCCTCCCATTGATAAACCTGCCATTGCACGATTACTATGATTGGCAACTGTACGAAAATTGGAATCAACATAAGGAATTAATTCATCTACAAGAACCGTCTGAAAAGGCTCTATTTTGAAACTTGACAAACCACCAAATTTCACTTCATTCGTCATTCCGTAAGTCATAACAATAATAAATGGCTTAATTTTTCCCTCTGCAATCAAATTATCCATAATTAAATTAACACGTCCCTGATTGCTCCAGGCGGTTTCATCTTCTCCCCAGCCATGCTGCAAATACAAAACCGGATATTGTTTAGCTTTGTCTTTATGGTAACCAGGCGGAGTATAAACAAAAGCTCTGCGGGATGTATTAGTGCTTTTTGAAGGGAAAAGGATTTGCTGTACATTTCCGTGTGGAACATCTTTTAGAGCATAAAAATCCTGATCGTGTGCCGGAATTTCAATACCACTTTCCCAGCGCGTAGAGCCATAAAAATTGAGTGCCCCCGGATCGTTAAAGATACCTCCGTCGATAGTCACATGGTAATAATGAAAACCTTCATCCATGATATTTGCTGTAGTTCCTCTCCAATAGCCATCTTCACTTTTAGTGAGAGCAGTACCTCCTTTTGCACCACCTAAGCCAAGACTTACAACAACGGATTTAGCTTCAGGAGCCAAAATTTGAAAACGCGCATAGCCCTGAGAATTAACCTGAGGATATTCCTGACCTAGCTGATTAACTGTTGAAGGTTTGAAATCCTCAGCAATGGAGGTCTGACTTGTTTGTGAAAAGCCTGCAAAACCTGATAAAATAAATGCGTATAGCATTACAACTGCATATTGTTTCATATTTTTATTTTTTCGATTAAAAAATTATTTAACTGCTGGATGTATAATTTGGTAGTTACCACTAAGATGCATCAGGCTGAAGAGATACATTAGCCCATCATAATAGGGGTCAAAATAACCATCTTCATAAGGTTCAAGCTTAGCTTTCCAAAGTGCATGAACAAAATCCATACTCTTCTTATCGGGACTCACCAATGATGCTGTGGCTGAAGTTCCTACTAATCCTATTGAGTGTCTGAGTTTTTTGACTGGTCCGGCCTGTAGAATAAAATCTGGTGTGGAACCATCAAGATTGTATTGATCTACAAACGTTTCTATTCCTTTAGATCTAAGGAAGTTTTGAAATTTTACAGCATATTCTTCCTGCCATTTTTTATCCTTTCCGTACCAGGTATAATCCATAGCAATATTCATAGGCACACGCCAGGAATCATAACGAAATCCGGGGGGCATCCATGGTGTAGGATGTGGTTCTCCGCTAAACTCAGCATAATCCGAGTTTAATCCTGTTACGGGATGACATGCCTTATGCAGAAAATTACGAGAAACTTCAGCACATTCTTTGTAAAACTGTTCATGTCCGTCTTTGGCATACAAAGCCCATATTTCATAGAATGCAGGAACATGATAGGATGGGTCTGTCCATTCGTATCCTCGCCCTTCTGGCACAAATGATATTTGTTTATGCTCTGTATTAATGATGTTATGAATATTACCTGTCCCATCTTTTTTCCACATGGCGTCTAATATTCTTCTTGCTTCATTATAATAATGAATCCCGGTATCATTCCCCCACTTGTTCGAAGCAAAAAGCAAGCTGGTTATGTAATACAATTCTCCGTCTGATGCAGAACCAGGTGAATTTTGTTTTTTAGTTTCAGGATTTACACTCCATGCAAAATAGCCTTCTCTTGGACCATCCTGATGCTGCATGTATTTTACTGACCATCGCCAGAGACGATCAAAAACATCTTTTTTATTGAACTGAACTGCAACCATCATACCGTATGACATTCCTTCAGTGCGTGCATCTTTATTTTTTACATCAGAAACATATCCTAAAGAATCACCTTCTTCAAAATAAACTTTATTAGGTCCTTCAAATACATCATAATAAGCTTTGGCTACTTTTTTATCTATTTCGTCCTGGCTATATCCTGCTTCTTTAAACAGATTACGATAATGCGGTATTTTAGACTCTGATTTTCCTGCTTTCTTTTTATTTTGGCAAATCGCCAAAACGGGTACAAAAAAACAGAAAATCAGTATTAAAATTTGAATCTTGATCAAGAATATTCTAGTGTAATTTTTATTTATTACCATCGTTTGTTGTTTTAATTTTTAATTTTAAACCAATCAAAATCTACATAACCTCCCGTTTCTTTTGTGGCATAATTAAATAACCCAAAACGGTAGCCCATAAATTGTGGAATAGTATACTTCATTTTTAAGGTTTCGCCTATGGGATTCCATGTCTTTCCGTCTAAACTATAGAAAAAATTAGCCTCATCTTTTTTATTGGTGAAATCACAATCTATTCTTAAATAAATCTGATCCTGATGCAAAGGAACTCTCTGAAATTCTGTGGATTTATCATCCTTGGTACTTACCATTATAATAGACTTTTGATTCCCTTCAACTTTTACACCTACTAATCCAAAATCTTTTTGTAATACACTTAATCCTGCAAAATCTCCTTCTTTCAATTTGGAAACATCTAATGAAACAGAACCTTTACTTGTAGGGCCAATAGTGCGCTGTGTAAGTGTATTTCTTGCTAAAAGAAAATCGGTATCAATTCTTCCCGTCTTAAGACGCAAGTATCCTTTTCTTTCTGTTACTGACCAAAGTGTATTGTCTGGATTATGATTCCATTGCCAAACTAATGGAAGTGCTTCCTGCCCTTTTTTGCGATTGAATTCATCTGAAGCAACAAGACCCGGAATTAGTCCTTTACTAACCGGCAAATCTATCGTTTCCGGCACTTTGCCATTTTCACCTAATACTGGCCAGCCATCCTGCCATTTAACAGGAACCAGATAAGGAATTCTACCTACCGCACCAAAATCGCGAAAAAGGTAGGAGAACCAGCGCCCATCAGGAGTATCAATAAGTCCGCCCTGGGCAACACCCAAATCCTGCAAACCTACTTTCCCTTCCCATGGACCATTAAGATTGTCAGCTCTGTGTATTACTACTGTACGCATTCCCCCTTTAGGCCAGCAAATATTAAACAGATAATATTTTCCGTTTACTTTAAACAATTGAGACCCTTCAGAACCCAGCATAATATTATCACCCGCAGGTTTACTGGCATTCTCAATAATAACTTTTTCGGCTGAACCATCTTTTATACCTGTGAGTCCTTCGTTTAATTCAATGATTTTTATTTTTCCAGCCCCATAAATTAAATATGATTTTCCATCATCATCAAAAAACAAAGAATGGTCATGATAAGATGGTTTAAAAGAGATTCTTTGCCAGTTTCCTTTTTCTATATCTTTTGTCTTAAAAATATACGTTTCTCCCGTTGTGCCCGAAAAAGTTGTTACATAATACATTCCCTTATGAAATCGTAAACTACTCGCCCAGGATCCTCTACCGTAAGTACTTTTTCCCTCAGTTAAATTTAATTCAGGTATATCGGCTAAAGTATCATAGGCATAGTTAATAAGTTTCCAATTAACGAGATCTGTAGATTTCATAATAGGCAGACCAGGGTTCATATGCATTGTAGTACTACTCATGTAATAATTTTGTCCAACCCTGATTATAGCCAAATCCGGAACGTCAGCAAAAACAGTAGGGTTATGAGCTTTTTTTTCCTGAGAAACAGAAGATTGAATAATTAAACTAAAACAAATAAAGATGAAACTGATTTTATTTTTCATTTGATCGAGATAAAATATATTATTTGATTTTACTTACTCCTTTGGTAGTCTGTATTATTTTTTGAATGGTTCCATCTGCATTATAATACATGTAGTCCACACATACAGAACGTCTGTAACTTCCTCCTGTAGGCAAACTACCATTATGATAAAAAAAGTATGATTTACCTTTGTAATCTATAATTCCGGGATGTGTTGTAAAACTATTGGTTACATTTTCCTGAATAATACCTTGATACGTCCATGGTCCGACTGGACTTTTAGCGGTACAATATTCTATCATTTCTGGTTTTGTTCCTGCACTGGCATAGACTAAATAATAAAGATTTTTTCTTTTATACACCCATGGCCCCTCAATATAATTTTTGGGTTTAAAAGTGCTAATAGAGCCCTCTATTTCTGTCATATTTTCTTTAAGTTTTACCCATTTACAGCTACCGTTACCCCAAAACAGATAAGCTTGTCCATCATCATCCACGAATACACTTGGATCAATATCATCCCAACCATATTTCATGTCAGTTGTCATTTCATTAATTACTAAGGCTTTACCTATCGCATCTTTAAAAGGTCCCGTAGGTTTATCTGAAACTGCAACACCTATGGCTGCTCCACCTCCACTCACCTCATCTTTTTTATGAAATGTGGAAACAAACCAATAAAACTTACCATTTCTTTCGATACACTGAGCGGCATATGCATCCCCTGTTGCCCATGAAAATGTACCTGGTGAAAGTGGTGCCCCATGATCTTTCCATTTTACCATATCAATTGTAGAAAACACACGCCAATCGGCCATTTTATAATTGGTATCGGCTTCTGTGGCTACGTCGTGCCCGGTGTATAAAAACAAGGTGTCTTTGTAGACCATTGGTGAAGGATCAGCAGTAAAAATATGGTTAATTATTGGGTTTTGAGCTGTCATTTTAAACGTTGGAATACAACAAAATATTAATAGTATAGTGATATTAAATTTCATGTTACAGTTTTTTGGGTTTAATAATTATGTGGTTTATCTTTTCCTTTTTTTTATTATATCTGTTTACCATTAATTTCGATGCAGGATTCTGATAGTAATTTTACTTGTATGGATACATAAACTTAAAAGTTGTTTTCTGATAAATAATTTATCTCAATAACTGTATTTTTTATAATACATCTTTTCAAAAGAAATTCGCACATACAATATGAATCTGTAATGAAAAAGCCGAAAGGGATTTGAACTTCCGGCTTTAATTTAAAAAACTAACACTAACTAACATTAGTTATAAACTATCTATACAACTAGGAATATAACCAAATATTAAACTTTTAAATCCTGCTCAAAATAATTTTTACTTATTTCTCGCGTCAACTATATTTTCTAGAGAATACTAATTAAAAAGATGTATCCTCTTTTTAAACTACATGCAAATTATTATCAAATGATAAACAAAGTTTATATTATGATTCTATTATGAGAAACTTAAAATACATCTCTGTCGAATAAAAAATAAACCAGCGTAGATAATAAGTGTATTTATTACAAATATATAAAAATATTTAATAGAACAATCGGTTGTTTTTTATTTTTATTGTTAATTTCAAACAAATACAAGAGGTAAAAAACAGTGTATGTATTTATATAGTTAAAAAAACACTATATTCATTATTAACAGTGTTCATGATAGATATAAATCCTTATAAGCTATTTTTTATTTTAGCAACAGCTATACTCACCTCCTTTTCGGGTTTCTTACAAGCCTTATTGACACAAACGTAGATATAGGTTTCATTATCTACAAAACGATCCTTTAAAATTGGGAGAGCGCTTTCTTTTGTAGAACCCGCTATAAGAATATTGGGCAAATAGTAATTTTGAAACTGAACTGCTTTAGTCATAGTAGCTTTTCCCGAAATGGCAACTTCAAAATAATTATCGGTGTAATTCAGCATTAAATTCAACCAGTTATAATATTCTGCTGGTGACTGCAATACATCATCTTTTATATTATTTAGCATTCTTTCAGCTGTTTTTTCATATACATCATCAGAATAATAATGCCCCAAGTGAAATAAATTATTGGCAAAAATTGAATTTGATCCTGGAATCACATTGTCAGCAATTTCCATCTTCCTGGCAATTAGATTTGCAGAACTGCCAGATGTAAAATAAAACATATTTGATTTTTTATCCCAAAAGTGTTTCATCGCATAATCTGTTAATTGCCTGGCTTTGCCTAACCATTGTTCATCTAATGTAATCTGATAAATTGCAATAAATGCATCTGCAACTGTGGCATAATCTTCAGAAAAACCAGTGATAGTACTTTTACCCTCTTTATAACTGTGATTTAAACTTCCGTCTTTTTTAAGCTGGTTATTTACAATAAAACTGGCGTTTTTTAATGCGATTTGCTTGTAATGCGGATTTTTGAATGCACGATAAGCACTAACATATCCTTTTATCATTAAAGCATTCCAGGAAGTAAGGGTTTTGTCGTCCAAATGAGGCCGGGATCTTTTGTTTCTGGCTGTTAATAGTATTTGCTTCCAATTTTTTACTTTGGCTTCCAGTTCTTTCATTTTCAATTTATTGCTTATCGCAAAATCTTTATTTGATTGGTTTTTAAACAAAACATATTGCTGATTTTCCCATAAGCCGTTTTCATTAATATTAAAATATTTTTGAAAAAAAGTGTAATCCGATTTTAATAAAGACTGTAACTCTTCTTTGGTCCACACATAATAAGCCCCTTCTTCTAATTTTCCTTCCTTATTTTTACTGTCTGCATCTAACGAAGAATAAAAAGCGCCGTTAGAAGCCATAAGCTCCCTCTCTACAAAATCCAGTGTTTCATGAACAGCTTTTTTATATGACTCATTTTTGGTAACCAGATATGCATCAGAGTATAAACTTACTAACTGTGCATTATCGTAGAGCATTTTTTCAAAATGAGGAATATGCCATTTTGTATCTAATGAATATCTTGAAAAGCCTCCACCAATCGCATCATAAATTCCACCGTCAGCCATTTTGGTAAGTGTCGTTTCTACATATTTTTGAATCGATTTATCATTATTTTGAATACTATATCGAAGCAAAAAATTTAATATACCCGGCATTGGAAATTTGGTTTCACCAACTAGTCCTCCTTCTTTATAATCCAAATCCTTCTGCCATGATTTTACAGTTGTAAAAACATCTAATTTTTTAAAATTGGCTTCATCGTTATTGACTTTAATTAATTGTAATTCCTTAATTCCCTTTACTAATTTATCTGCGTATTCAATAGCTTTTTGTGGATTATTTCTATACAAATCAGAGATTTCAGTCAGCGCTTTATTCCACTCCTCTTTTGTAAAATATGTTCCTCCAAAAATAGGACGACCATCAGGAAGCGCAATACAGTTTAATGGCCAACCACCTTTTCCTGTCATCAATTGTACTGCGTTCATGTAGATTTGGTCAATATCAGGACGCTCCTCCCTGTCTACTTTTATACTGATAAAATTATCGTTCATTAATTTCGCTACAGCTTCGTTTTCAAAACTCTCTTCTTCCATCACATGGCACCAATGACATGCCGAATAACCTACAGAAATAATAATGAGTTTGTTTTCTTTCTTAGCTTTTTCAAGGGTTTCATTATTCCATGCTTTCCAGTCTACCGGATTATGTGCATGCTGTAAAAGGTATGGACTCGTTTCATCAATCAGGTCATTGGTATATTTATGATTTTCCTGATTATTCTGTTTGTTATTACAGCTGGTAATAAAACATGAAATGATTAATAAAAGAGATAAAAAACGCATATAAATTGAATAAAACAAGTGATTAATTATATGAAAATGAGGATGTATTTTTAACTAAGAAGCTAAAATAACAATTTATATTTAATAGATTCAATGTTGTCAAATTATGCTTCAAATATGCTATTAAACGCTTCAAAATTGACAATCATATTTCAACTTTCAAACTATTTTTACCGATTAGTTTTTATCAAAAATGAATAAAAAACATGTTCATTCTGATAAATTTTATTTAAATAATATTTTTCAAAATTGGTATAGCTACCAATAAAAAACAATATCCTATATGAATAACACATCACAAAAACTTTCAGTAATAGAAAAAATAGGTTATGGTTTAGGTGATTTTGCAGCAAATTTAATTTTTCAGACATTACTGACCTTTCTGGCTTTTTTTTACACTGATGTTTATAAAATTCCTGCCGGAACAGCAAGTGTTATTATTTTTATTGGTGGTTTTATAGGTGCTTTTTTCAATATTATTATGGGAATTATTGCTGACCGTACTAAAACCAAATGGGGAAAATTCAGACCCTGGATACTATGGACAGCATTTCCTTTTGGCATTGCTTCAGTCCTGTCTTTTCTGACTCCTGATTTTGGACTGAGAGGCAAAATAGCCTATACACTCCTTACATACTTTTTTTTAGTCTTAATTTATGCCGCAAACAATTTACCTTATGTTGCTTTAAGCGGTGTGTTGACAGGCGATATGAAAGAAAGAAACAGTCTCTCTTCCTATCGTTTTGTAGCTGTAATGATAGCTCAATTTATAATTCAGTCGCTTTTATTACCACTCGTTTTAATTCTTGGGCACGGTGATAAAGCTATTGGTTTTAAAAATACAATGTTATTGTTTGCAATTGTAGGGGTAATTTGTTTACTGATTACTTTCTTCACCACGAAAGAAAGAATCATTCCTAAAAAAAATCAGGAATCTTCCGTTAAGCAGGATTTTATAGATTTATCTAAAAACGGTCCCTGGATTGTTATGGTATTAGTTACTATTTTGGTTTTTATAACCTTGTCGTTAAAGGGCGGAATGTATGTTTTTTATTTTAAATATTATTTAGATCCTGCTGCACAAACTCTTTTTTTAAAAGATATTGGCTTCACTGCATTTATTGGTTCAGTGAATAACTTGCTAACTGGAATTGGATTAACAGATCTTCAGTGGCCAAAAGATGTACCTACTACTGCCTTTAGTCTTTTTAATGCTGGTGGAATTCTTTTTATGATTTTTGGAATTATGTTTTCAAAATCACTTGCAAATGCATTTGGAAAAAGAAATATTTACATCACCTTCATATTTTTATCAGCTATAAGCTTATTGCTTTTTAATTTTTACAGCAAAACAGCTATTACATTGGTTTTTGTTACACAATTAATACACGGATTTATTTATGGCATAACAATTCCGTTATTATGGGCAATGATCGCTGATGTAGCAGATTATAGCGAATGGAAAAACAATCGAAGAGCAACAGCAACAATTTTTTCGGCAATGATTTTCGGATTAAAAATAGGAATAAGTATTGGAGGTGCTTTGGGAGCCGCTTTTTTATCAAAATATGGTTATGTAGCAGAAGAAGTTCATCAGGTATCAGCAGCTCTTGAAGGAATTAAATTATCAATAAGTATTTATCCTGGTTTTATATTTATTATAAGTGCTGTTTTATTATGCTTTTATGTAATTGATAAAGACATGGAAATTGAAATTGAAAATGATTTAAGAGAAAGAAGAGAGAAGTAATGGTTTTGAACAACATAAAAATTCAGGTTATTTAGACTAATCTTATTCATTTATGATAAAAAACACACCTAAAAATATCTTTAAAATAGTACTAAAATTGAATCCTAAAAAAAACAAATAGTTGGTTTTCAATTAAAATAGTATATATTTAATTCTAATTTCATTAATCATAATATAAATGCTTCCACAAAAATGTTTTAGAATCTGTGTCATCTTATTCTTTACAATTCATTGTTTGTTTTCTCAAAATACATTTGAAAACTACCAGTTTAGACTCGTAAGTAAAGAAACTTCCAAGAGCGGCATTTACACCATTGCACAAGATCAGTCCGGAGTTATCTGGATTGGCACAAACGGAGCTGGTCTATACAAATTCGATGGAGTTAACTATGTGGCTTACGAGCAAAACTCTAAAATAACCAATTCTATTAATAGCAATTTAATTTATGTTGTTTACGTAGATAAACACAACCGATTGTGGGTGGGTACAGACGAAGGTTTATGCCTGTATAACAGAAATTTGAATACTTTTGAGAATATTGAAATTCAAAAGAAAACCGGAAACAAAACGGTAATTTCTGTTAAAAGTATTGTAGAAGATAGTAATGGAAATCTTTTTTTGGGAACATTTAATGGCGGCCTTTTAAAACTAAATACAAATACCCGAAAAATTACTTCAATAAAACTGGACATCCCAAATTCAGAAAATTGCCTTATTAATTGTCTTGCAAAAGATAAAAATGGTACGATCTATTTAGGAACTAATTTTGGTCTGAAAGTAGTTAATCCAATAAGAAATAAAATCAAAAACGTTAAAATCAACTATGCCGATCAACTGCTTAAAGGGTCTTTAGTATCGATGTGCATTGACAGTAAACAAAATTTATGGATTGGTAATGGTTATAAAGGACTTGTAAAAGTAGACTTAAATCAGAAGACCAAACAAGCTATATTGTATCCCATAACCACGAAAAGAATTATGTCTATACTGGCAACAGACCCTAAAACTATTTTGTGTGCCACAGAAAACGATGGGCTAATTATTGTAGATGATAAGGGCGATATCCAGAAAAAATATGTCAACAGCAAATTCAATAGCCGCAGCTTAAGCTCAAATTCTGTCTGGTCATTATTTTTGGATAAAGAAAAAAGAATCTGGCTGGGTTATTACAACAAAGGCCTTGGCATTTTTGATAAGATAAACAGCAAAGTAAATATTATTGAAAGTCTACCGGGAAATCCCCAATCATTACAAACTAGTTGTGTTACCGGTATTGCAAAGGATAGTGAAGGCCAGTTATGGATTTCTATGGAAGGCGGCGGTGTTGATGTTTATAATCCGAAAACTAAACTTTTTAGACATATTACCAAATCTGATACCAGCCTGTATTCAGGATTAACCAATGACAACATCACAAACGTATTTATAGATAAAAATCAGGACATTTGGTTATCAAGCTGGAATGAGGGCATTTTTGTTTTAAAAAAAGGGAGCAGAAATTTTATTAATTACAATACAAAAAATACTCCTGGTTTAACTTCAGACAATATTATGAGTATTGCTCAGGATTCCAGAGGTATTATCTGGATAGGTACTTTTGCGAAAGGGCTTCATTATTATACCCCATCAGATGGTAAATTTCACCATTGCGACTCTAAACCATTTTACACAAATGGCCTGACTAATTTAGATATCAGAAAAGTCATTGCTGATTCTGACAATGCTGTTTGGGTGGGTTCAACAACAGGTCTCTACAAAGTTAATACGGATGATTTTGTCACTTTTTCAGTAACTTCTTTTCGGAATAAAATGTCTGAAAAGCTTAAAAATCATAAAAGTACGCATACTATCAACACCTTATATCAAGCCAGCAACAAAGAAATCTGGATTGGTACTGATGGTGCCGGACTATTTAGCTACAATAAAAAAACAGATGTATTAAAATGGTATATTAATTTCAAAGGACTGCATGAAAAATCTATTTCATCCATTTCTGAATCGAATGACGGATCTATTTGGATAAGTGGAAAAAAAGGAATTACCAAACTTGATTTAAAAAACAAAATTTCACTCAATTATTCTACACATGACGGATTGCTTGGAAACGACTTTAATAATAATTCTGTACTAAAAGATAAAAATGGACTGCTTTATTTTGGAAGCTACGAAGGCGTAAATTACTTTGACCCTGCAAGTTTAGTCAGAAGCAAAAAACAGCTTCCAATTTACCTGACTGATTTAAAACTTTTTAACAAGTCAGTAGCGCCACTAGAAAAAAATTCACCCCTGATTAAAGTATTATCCGAAACAAAAAAAATAATCCTTAAACATGATCAGTCTGTATTTACAATTGATTTCATTGCTATAAATTATTCTTTTCCTGCCAGAAATGAATTTGCTTATTATTTAGAGGGATTTGAAGATTCATGGAATTATGTTGGTAGTAAACGTTCTGCCACTTACACTAACTTAGCGCCAGGCAATTATGTTTTCAAAGTCAAAGCATCAGAGAAAAATGGAGTTTGGAACCAAAAACCATTAGAATTGAAAATTGAAATTTTACCGCCCTGGTGGAAAACATCTTTTGCTTATCTGTTTTATTCCTTATTATTATTTGCTGCAGTCCATTTTGCAAATCAATACTATCAAAATCGTTTTAAACAAAAACAAATGATAGAGTTTGAACAGAAAAAAGCGATTCAAATCGAAAAATTAAATAATAAAAAATTACAATTCTTTACCAATATATCACATGAGTTCAGGACTCCGCTTACTTTAATTTTAAATCCATTAGGAGATATAATAAAAAATAACAGTACGGAATTACCTGAAGGTGTTGTCATTAAATTGAAAACTATTCAAAAAAGTTCAGACAGGCTTTCGAGATTAATCAATGAGTTAATGGATTTCAACCAATTGCAGTTTAATCAAATGACGATTAAGCTTCAGTTTATTGAAGTTATAAGCTTTACAAAAGAAATCGTAAGTTATTTTGATGAAGAAGCATCAAGCAGGGGTATTCATCTGCAGTTTGAGTCCAACAAAACATCTTTAAAAGACTGGATAGACCCTAAAATGTTCGAGAAAATTATTTTTAATGTAGTCTCAAATGCTTTCAAGGTTACTGCTGATAATGGAAAAATAAAGGTAAAAATAGTGGTGAATGAGGAATTTATAAATTTCCCGATGATCAATTCCACCGACACTTATCCTTCATTTGAAATTATTGTGGAAGATAACGGCGCGGGACTTGACAAAAAAGATATTAAGAAAATATTTGACCGTTTTTATCAGGTCAACAACTTAAACAAGGCCTATTATGGAAGTACCGGAATAGGATTAGAAGTTGTACGCGGATTTGTGGAACTACATAAGGGAATAATTGAAGTCGAAAGTGAATTGGGAGTTGGCACAACTTTCAAACTAATATTTCCTGTTGGAAAAGATTTTTTTAATGAGAACGAAATATCATTAGAGGAATATAAAAAAGAAAAAAGAATAAGCTATACACCAGTAATTGAAAAAACAGAAGAGCAATTACAAGATGATCCGGAAAAGCAAGATCGGATTTATACTATTTTGATTGTTGAAGACAATGTAGAACTTCGAAATTATTTAAAAAACGAACTCAAAAAAGAATATAAAGTTTTAGTCGCTGAAAACGGTCAGGTTGGTTTGGAATTAGCTTTGCAAAAATTGCCCGACTTAATTTTAACAGATGTAATTATGCCTGTAATGAGTGGCCTGGAATTGTGCAAAAATATTAAGTCCAATTTAAAAACAAGTCATATTCCGTTAATGATGCTTTCTGCTAAAGCTCTGATTAAAGATAAATTAGAAGGTATTGATTCTGGTGCAGATATGTACCTGAGTAAACCCTTTGATATGGATATTTTGAGGTCAAGTCTGGTACAATTAATCAACAGCAGACAGATTATGTTTAACAAATTCTACAACGGAATTACGCCAAAAGCAAAAGAAAAAACAACTACCTTAGATAACGAATTTATAAAAAACACACTGAATTACATTAATGAAAACATTAGTGAACCCGAACTAAGCGTTGAAGTTTTGGCTTCGAAAGTATTTTTGAGCAGAAGTCAGTTGTATCGAAAAATTAAAACGCTAACGGGTGTATCTGTAAATGAATTTATACGAAACGTACGTTTAGAAAAAGCAAAAGAACTAATAGAACTGGGCAATGATAATATAACTGAGATTAGTTACAAGGTTGGCTTTAGTTCTCCTTCCTATTTCACAAAATGCTATAAAGAAAAATACGGATATCTACCAACACATAATAACAAACAATAAAAATTAAAACATTTAAAAAGTGGCTGTCTCAAAAGGACAGCTTTTTTTGTTTAGAATATTCAATTATATAAATTTTTTAACTAAATCATTCTAGTCATTCCTACCTAAATAAAATTGATTTCTTTCTAATTTTTCTCTTACATTTTTATTTTTCAGTATTATCAAATACAAAAAAAATATCTTTTATTTTTTCTGATACTAAAAAAATAATATAAAAATATTAATAATTTCTAAGTTACATTTCCTTACATGAAACCATCTGTAAATGTTGATTTTACTGGTTTTGTACATCTTATGCTACAAATTTGATAGTTTTTGCATCATTTGTGATATGTGAAATTTATGTTAAGGTGATATTTTTGGGTTTAACAATTATCAAATAACTAAAAATAATTACTAACAATTAAAACAAATTTAAAGCATGAAATGAAAACCAATTATTTATTGAATACCATTTAAAATAAAAAAATCGAACAATAAAAAATATGATTTGAAAATATAAAATTGAGAAAACATATTATTTACTATTCCTAAAATTTTAAAGAACAGAAAACAGCATTCAATACAATAACAAATTTTACAACCGAACAATTATTTAACTAAACAAAAAAACCAATTAACTATGATGTTAAAATTGAAATTTGCAATAATCGCATTGCTTATAGTTAGCACTCAGAATGTGATGGCACAAACTAAAACCATAAAAGGTGTCGTTACGGATCCTTCCGGGGTTCCATTGCCTGGTGCCAGTATTAATGTACAAGGATCCAAAAATAGTGCATCAACTGATTTTGATGGTAACTACGCATTACAAGGAGTAAGTGCGACAGACAAAATAACATTTTCCTACGTTGGATTAACTTCACAAACAGTCACAGTTGGAGAACAGACTGTTATTAATATCAAATTAGCAGAATCAACACAAACCTTAAATGAAGTTGTTGTAGCTTACGGTACTCAAAAGAGAACTAAAGTTACCGGAGCTGTTTCAACGGTTAATTCAAAAGATATTGTAGCAGTGCCTATTACTAATGCTGAATCGGCTTTACAAGGTAGGGCAGCCGGTGTTACAGTTACCAATGGTGCACCGGGTTCAAGCCCAACAGTTAATATTCGTGGTATTGCTACAATGAATAATGACTCTCCTTTATATGTAGTTGATGGAGTTTTAGTGGGTAACTTATCAGGATTAAATCCAAGTGATATTGAATCCATGTCTGTACTAAAAGATGCTTCTACAACTGCTTTATATGGTTCAAAAGCTTTTAATGGAGTAATTATGGTAACTACTAAAAAAGGGAAAAAAGGTCCCGGTCAGCTGAATTTTAGTTCTTATGTAGGTTTTCAAACAGTTACCAAAAGATATGATGTTCTAAATACGCAACAATATCTTAAGTATGCTAAAGAAGCTTTTAATCAGGATTTGGCGGCAAGAGCTGCTCAATTTGGTAATGTAAATACAAATTGGCAGGACGAAATTTTTCAGACAGGTCTGATGCAGGATTACAATTTGAGTTTCTCTAATGGAACAGAAAATTCTACAAGCCGTTATTCTGCGGGATATTTAAAACAAGAAGGATCTATTATTGGAACGGGCTTCGAACGCTATTCTTTCAGATCAAATAATACCCAAAACATTGGAAAATTAACTGTAGGTAGCAGTATTGGGGTATCCTTTAACAAAACAAATCCAGAACGTTCTTCAGGAGGTAGAACGTTATTAGAGCATGCAATCAAAATGGCTCCCTATATCCCTGTTTACAATGCTAATAATGTAGGTGGCTATGAAGGTGTAATTAAAGATATTGATGGAACAAATGATGCCGAAAACCCAGTACGCGTTGCTAATAATGGGTATCAGGAAATCATTGGAACCTCTATAATAGGAAATATTTTTGCTGAATTGGAACTTTACAAAGGACTAAAATACAGATCACAAGTTTCTTTAGATTATTATCAAAATAGAGATCATACGTTTATACCAGGGTTTTATGAAGGTACAAATTTTCAAAACTATTCTTCAACTGCAGAGATTAACACTCAAGGCCAAACCATTGTTTTTGATAATAGTTTAACTTATAAAACTACTATTGCAGAGAAACATAATATTGAAGTATTAGGGGTTATAACTAAAATTGAGAGTAAGAATCGGAATGTAACAGCTGGTAGCCGTAATTATATTTCAAATGATATTGATCAGTTGAGCATCACCGATCCAACTTTAACATCGGCTAATTATGAAACTAATAACTTAGGGTATGTTGCTCGTATCAACTATGATTATAATGAAAAATATTTATTCGCTGTTTCAGGACGCCGAGATGGTTCTTCACGTTTTGGGTCCAATAAACGTTTTGGTAATTTCTATTCTGTAGCTGTAGGTTGGAATGTAGCAAAAGAAAGTTTTATGGCAGGCTCTATTTTTAGTACCCTAAAGCTTAGAGGAACAATTGGTACAACTGGTAATGATAAAATTGAAGACTACAGATATGCTTCAGCATTAAATACAAACTATACATACCCTATTGCCGGATCTGCTGCTTTAGGAACAACTGCAGGTGCTGCCCCTAATCCAAATTTACAATGGGAATCCAAAAACGACAGAAATATAGGTTTGGATTTTGGTTTATTTGATGAAAAATTTACGGGATCGATTGAATATTTCAACAATAAAAGTAGTGATATTCTTTTTGCAGTACCATTAGCTACTTCTCTTGGTGCTCAAGGAGGAACTCAAATACAAAATATTGCCGATGTAAAAGTATCAGGCTTTGAAGTTTCGTTAGGTTATAATGACAGACAAGGTGATTTTACGTGGTCTGCAATAGCAAATCTTGGAACTAGTAAAAATGAAGTTACGGCTTTAGCTCCGGGAGTTACAAATGTTTTAGGCGGCCCTGTACCTCGTGCTGGTTTAGAGAACTTCTCAAGATTAGAAGTAGGTAAACCATTATTTTATTTCTATGGTTATCAAACCAATGGGATTTATCAAAACCAGGCAGAAGTAACTGCTGCTCTTGGTAGCACACAGACTTCTGTACAACCGGGTGACATTAGATTTGTAGATCGTAATGGTGATAAAGTAATTAACTCAAGTGATAAAACAGATATTGGAAATCCGTATCCAGACTTTACATACGGTCTGAATCTTACTGCTGCTTATAAAAATTTTGATTTCAACTGTTTCATATCGGGAGTTCAGGGAAATGATATTTTTAATGCAAATAAATTTGACTTAGAGAGTATGGATCGTCTATTTGGAGCAAGTACTGATGTTTTGAATAGATCAATTATAACAGGTGGCACTGTTAATAGTAGTGGAGGTCCTGGATCCCTTACAGGTGGTGTCGTTTCAAATCCATCAGCAACACTACCAAAAGCTGTAGGTGTAAGTCAAAATGCAGGGTCTGCAAGTACGAGATATATTGAAGATGGTTCATTTACACGACTAAAAAATGTTACTATAGGATATACATTCTCTGGAGATGCATTTAGTAAGTATTTTTCAAAAGTACGATTTTATGTAAGTGGACAAAATTTGGTGACTATAACGAATTATTCTGGTTTAGATCCTGAAATAACACGTACAGATGGCAATGCAAATTCTGCTGGCATAGATTTAGGAAGATACCCACAGCCTAAATCAGTAATTTTTGGTTTTGATGTTTCATTTTAATATTAAAATAATGAGAAAAATAAAATATACAGTTGTGGTATTGTCTGCAATTTTTGCAATAAATTCATGCGACACTAAGGACTTAGAATTATCTAATCCAAATGCCCTACTACCTGAAACTTTCTTTAAAACAGAAGGCCAGATACAGTCTTCTGTAAATGCAGCCTATGCTAATTTACAAACGAGAGGACTTTATGCAAGACATATCTTCTTTGCTTTAGACTTAATGTCCGGAGAAAATCAAGGAAATGGTGGATTAGAAGGTAATAAAAAACCATTTGGGAATTTTAGTTTTGATGCAAGTAGTGATATTATTCAGTACTATTGGGATACCTGCTATTTAGGAATAGCGAAAGCCAATTTTGTGTTGGATAATGAAGAAAAAATTAATGCTTTACAAACTTCAATTATATCAGAAGAAAAAAAGAAAAAATTTTTAGCAGAAGCTCATTTCTTGAGAGCCTATTATTATTTTTTATTAGTACCTCGTTTTGGCGATTTGCCAATTTATACAGAACAAACCCTTGTTCCTAAAGCCAGAAGTCCAAAAGCTGAAGTTTATAAATTAATTGAAGAAGATCTTGACTTTGCTTCAAAAAACTTATTAAGTAAAGACGTTGAAGAAAAAGGAAGAGCTACTAAAGAAGCAGCCTATGCATATTTAGGAAAAGTACTTTTGTATCAAAAGAAATATGATGAGGCTTTAGCCGCTTTTAATAAAGTTACTGGATTTACATTAGAACCAAAAGGTCAATTCTATAATAATTTTATGGATGAAACAGAGCATGGTCCAGAATCTATTTTTGAGATTGAATATGATGAAGCTTTAGGAGTAGGTGACAAATGGGGTAGTGACACTTCAGGAGAAGGAAAAGCTGAATCGACACTTAGAGGTCAGGAATATGGAAATTTAGATTGGTACAATGTCTGCCCAACGGATGATTTGTTAGATGAATACGAACCTGGCGATCTTCGTTTCGGGGATACTTTTTATGTTCCTGGATCAAAATATAATAAGGGGAATAGTACTATGACAGCTGCAAATTTTGGTAATGGTAGTAGAAGAGCAGGCTGGAAAAAATACCAGAATTACTACAAGAGAACATCCGAATTACAACAATCAAGTATTAACTTTAAAGTTATGCGTTATTCAGATGTATTGCTTATGAAAGCAGAATGTGAAAACCAAAGAACAGGAGGTTCACAAACTGCTGCGATAGCTTATATAAAAGAAGTTAGGGACAGAGCTGGTTTAACAACTAATATCCCGGCAACAAAAGATGATGTTTTTAAAGCCATTATTCACGAACGTAAGGTAGAATTAGCTGGAGAGCAAGTTCGTTTTGACGATCTTATAAGATGGGGTATTGCAGGTACTGATCCTCTATTAAAAAGTAAAGGTTTTCAGGTTGGTAAAAGTGAATTATGGCCAATACCAAACAGAGAAACATCTTCTAATCCGAATATAAAACCAAGTGATAATAATCCTGGTTACTAAATGATTTAAGTTAGTTAGGTTGAGTTAGTGTTTTGATAAACAGCGCATGTTAAATGCGCTGTTTATTTACTAAACATATAAATAATTATCTGCCTGAATATATTTTTAAACTTACACACCATAGTTAATCATTGCAAAAAAACAGAATACCAATTATTAAATAATACAAGAACACTGAGCCGTTTTTATTTCATATGAAAAAAATTGCATCGCTTTTTTTAATCTTAACGTTGTTTTACAATGTTTTAGGATTTTATATCATGTTTGCTGAACAACAACAGCAAGTGTGGGTGAATGCTATGGAGAAAACTGACAACTCCAATTTTGAAGTAATTGAAATTAAAATTGATCCTTATGCATATGTTGTAGATTCTGGCTTTGAGGAAGCTAATGAAGATTTTGTGATAGAAAATAAAACCTATCATGTCTTTAAGAAAAGAATTATAAACAACGTTTTAAAATTATATTGTCTAAAGAATTCTCATCGTCAGATGTTGAATAATGATTTAAAAAAAATTGTAGACAGTCAAATATTTGATACCGATTCAAATAAAGAAAATCCAAGTAAAAAATTAATGAAATCCTTTATACAGGATTACATACCTAATGAAAGAATTAATTTAACGACCAATAAAACTAAATTAGTTTACACTATTACTTTAAACTCTTACAATCCAAAAGAAAAACTCCTTTCCGGGTATTTTACTACTAACTACCCTCCTCCCGATATGGTATAGTATTTCAGATGTTAAAAACATAAAAACAGACCTGATTATAATCATGCTCTGAAATTCCATCTTAGTCTCTACTTAAGATTGAAACGTTTATTTAAAGTTTAACATCAACTCTCAATTATTAATACTAATTGAAAAGAAAACTATCAAAAACCATATAAAACCACCAAAATGAAAATTCACAAACTAGTATATAAAATACTATTATTTAGTATTTTAACCACTCCTCTATTGGCTCAAACTAAAGATAAAATTAAAGAACCTACCGGAGAAAACAATATGGCATATAAATGGTCGCAAATTGCAATCACTGCCACAGGTAATGATACTGACAGATTTAAACCAAGACCAACAGTTACTTCCCGCTACTTAGGACTCACATTTGTTGCGGTTTTTGACGCCTGGAGCCGTTACGATCAAAAAGCCATTCCGGTCTATTTAAAAGATACAAAAAGAAGACCCGCTAATGAACAGACTTTAAAAAATAAAGAGATTGCCATTAGCTACGCTGCTTATAATGCGTTATGCGAATATTATTTTTCAGACAAACAATTGTTTATCGACTTTATGGTTAAATTAGGGCTGAATCCAAATGATAAATCATTAGATCCTACAACTCCAGTGGGAATAGGAAATTTAGCTGCAAAAGCTGTAATTGAAGCCAGAAAACATGACGGATCAAATCAATATGGAGAAGAAGATGGTTCGAACGGCACTCCCTATTTTAATTATGTAAATTACAATCCTGTCAATTCTCCAGACGAAATGATCGATGTTATTCATTGGCAGCCTAAATATTTTTCAGATGGAAAAGGCGGTAAGTTTGCACCAGGCTGTGCGACTCCATTCTGGAACAAAGTTAAGCCTGTCGGATTAAAATCAGGAGATCAGTTTCGTGCTGTACCCCCACCTTTATTAGATTCAGAACAACTTAAAAATGAAGTAAAAGAACTACTTGATTTACAATATAATTTAACCAACGAACAAAAAGCACTGGTAGAATTTATGCGTGATGGACCAAAATCGGTACAACAGGCAGGACACTGGCTAAAATTTGCCCAGGATGTTTCGAGACGTGATCACCATACTTTAGATCAGGATGTCAAAATGTTTTTTTACAATCAGGTAACCGCTATGGATTGTTTTATAGCCTGTTGGGATACAAAAATGTTTTATGATTTTGCACGCCCTTATGCTTTGGTCCATCACTATTATAAAGATCAAAATATAAAAGCCTGGGGCGGTCCAGGTTTTGGAAATATAGAAATGAAAGGACAAGACTGGAGACCTTATTCGCCCGATATATTTTTATGTCCTGCTTTTCCGGGTTATGTTTCGGGACACAGTACGATAAGTGGAGGCTGTGGCGAAGCATTAAAATTATGGACCGGAAGTGATACTTTCGGAGAATCTGCAACATGGGAAACTCCAGGCTCTATGACAGAACCAAATAACATTGGAAAACCTGTAGTATTAAAATTTCCAACATTCACAGAAACAGCTAATATGGCTGGGATTTCAAGAGTGATGGGAGGTTATCACATCCAGGCAGACAATGTTGAAGGACTTAAACTGGGCAGAAATGTGGCTCATGAAGTCTGGAAATTTTACAATTTTCATATAGGAAATAAAAAATTCGACAAGTAGCAATCCAAACTAAATATTTTAATTATGAAAATTAAACATTTCATATTGCTACTTACAACCGTTATTTTGGCAGAATCCTGTGACTATTTTTCTAATCCTAATGACAAGATGATTAAGATTCTGGAGGCTAGAAACAGAATGTATGATGTCAGAAAAAATCCATTTGCTACAAATGCAGAAATCCTCTATCTTGATTCAATAATAAAAAATTCCTATGAAGGTCATTTAAAATTATATTATGAATTAAATAAAGGAAATGCATTATTAAAGCTCGGTAAAGAATCAGAAGCAGTTTCAATTATGGAAAGCGCTATCAAAAGACAAAAAGCAATTGATGGCAGAGACAACGCCCAGTCATTAAATTTTTTAGCAATTGCTTACATGAGACTGGCAGAAAAACAAAATTGCGTTAATTACCATAATCCGGAATCATGCATTATCCCAATACAAAAAAGTGGAATTCATACTATACGTCAAGGTTCTCAAAAAGCAATTGAAATTTATAAAAAATTACTGGATATAAATCCTAATGATTATGAATCGAGATGGCTGCTGAATATTGCTTACATGACTATAGACGGATATCCTTCTGATGTTCCTGAAAAATGGCTGATACCGAATCTAAATAAGGAAAATTCAACACAGTCTGTAAAACCATTTGTGGATGTTGCCGCAAATGTGGGCATAAAAAGCAGGAATATGTCTGGTGGAGTCATTATCGATGATTTCAACAATGATAATTATTTAGATATTGTAACTTCTGACTGGAGTCTGGATGGAGTCATGCATTATTATCAAAATGATCAAAAAGGAAAATATATTGACTATTCCAAAGCATCACAAATAGGGCGTTTCAAAGGAGGACTAAATATGATACAAGCTGATTATGACAATGATGGCGATACCGATATTTTTGTTTTAAGAGGTGCCTGGATGCGTAAATTCGGAAGACAGCCTAACTCTTTGTTACAGAACAATGGTGACGGAACTTTTACTGATGTAACGATTAAAAGCGGCTTGTATTCTGAATTTCCTACTCAGGCAGGCACCTGGAATGATTTTAACAATGACGGTTATCTGGACTTATTTATTGGTAACGAGTCATCAGATGATGACATTTTCCCTTCTGAGCTGTATTTGAATAATCAGGACGGAACATTTACTAATGTTGCCAAAGCGGCAAAATGTGATGTTATTAGTTATATAAAAGGCGTAACATCTGCTGATTACGATAATGATGGTGACATAGATTTATTTCTTTCCGGAATGAATAAAAGAAAAATAGTATTGAAAAATACCGGACTAAAAAATGGCATTCCACAATTTATCGACGTTACAGATAAAGCAGGTTTAGCAGGGATTAATGTAATGACTTTTCCAACATGGTTTTGGGATTATGACAATGATGGCTGGCAGGATATTTTTGTTTGTGGTTATGAGTTTAATGGTGCTGTTGCTAGTCAAATTGCAATGGATGCATTGAAAATACCATATGAAAGCAGTAAAATGTATCTCTATCATAATAATCATGACGGAACTTTTACAGATGTATCAAAAGCTTCTGGTTTAAGTAAAACGGTGTTTGCTATGGGGGCTAATTTTGGTGATATAGATAATGATGGATTTCTGGATATGTATCTTGGTACAGGAAACCCTGATTATAAGTCCCTAATACCTAATAAATTATTTAGAAATATGGGTAATGGCAAATTTGCTGATGTTACGACTTCCGGCAGGGTAGGAAATTTGCAAAAGGGTCATGGTGTGGCTTTAAATGATTTAGATAATGATGGAGATACTGACATTTTTATAGAAGTCGGAGGTGCTTATAATGGAGATTCTTTCTATAATTCTTTATACCTGAACCCGGGTCAAAATAACAACCGTTGGATAAAGTTACAATTAGAGGGCACAGACAGTAATCGTTCTGCGATTGGAACAAAAGTAAAGGTCAGTTTCAAAGAAAACGGCGTTTGCAGATCAGTATACAGAATATTAAATTCAGGAGGAAGTTTTGGAGCATCAGCTTTAAGAATGGAAATTGGAATTGGACAAGCTAATGTAATTGATCAAATTGAAATAATATGGCCAAAAAGCGGTAAAAGACAAATATTTACAAACGTACAGCCTAATCAATATATCAAAATCACAGAGGAAAAAAAAGATTTTTCGAAATTAAATATTAAAAAATTACTTTTCTCTACAGCAGGTGCTACATCTTCAATATGCATTTAAATTGATAGATTATGAAGTTGAGGCTGAAAAAACGTAAATCCTCATAGAATTTTAGTCAAAAAAACATTTTATTATAATAAAAATGAGAAATAGAAAAATTAAACAACTTTTATTTAGCTTGTTAATCCTATTATTGCTTGTCAACTGCACTAATAAAGAATCAGATGAAAAGATATTTTCAATGCTAAACCCAACCGATACAGGAATTGATTTCAGCAATAACTTAACTGAAAATGACTCTCTTAATTACTTTACGTACCATTATATATATCTGGGAGGAGGGGTTGCTACAGGTGATATCAATAATGATGGGCTTGCAGATATCTTTTTTACAGGAAATCAAGTACCTAATAAATTATATCTAAACAAAGGAAACCTAAAATTTGAAGATATCACTAAAAAGGCAGGTGTTGGAGGTGATGACCGCTGGTACAATGGAGTTACTATGGCAGATGTAAACGGAGATGGTTTTTTAGACATTTATTGCAGTGTAAGTGGAAAATTTGGACCAAAGAATAACCAATTATACATTAATAATGGTAACGGTACCTTTACAGAAAAAGCTAAAGAATATGGCATTGATGATGCTGGAGATAGTACACAAGGAACATTCTTTGATTATGATAAGGATGGAGATTTAGATTTATTTGTAGCTAATTATCCTCCAACCAAATTTAATTCTCCAACTTTTGCTTATGTACAAATGATGATAAATGTAAAAGATAATGAATCAGGTCATTTGTATCGAAATGATGGTAATCATTTTGTCAATGTTACCCAAGATGCAGGAGTCAAAGCGTATGGATTATCATTGAGTGCCACAATTGGTGATTTAAATAATGATAGCTGGCCAGATATTTATGTTTCAAATGATTTCAGTTCTCCTGATTTCATGTATATCAATAATCAGGATGGCACTTTTAAGGAAGTAGTTAAACAATCAATGGCACATAATTCTTTTTATGGAATGGGCGTAGACATTTCTGATTTTAATAATGATGGAAATCTGGATCTTTTTCAGGTAGATATGGATGCTAAAGATAATCGTCGCAAAAAAGCAAATATGTCCAGTATGAATCCGCAGCTTTTTTGGGATGTTGTTGATGCCGATTTTAATTATCAATATATGCACAATTGCATGCAGTTAAATACAGGAATTATAGAGAATGGAATACCACATTTTGGAAACATATCCCGTATTACAGGAACCTCCTCTACTGACTGGAGCTGGGGACCATTATTCGCAGATTTTGACAATGACGGAAATAAAGATTTGTTTGTAAGTAATGGTACCAGAAGAGAAATTAATAATAATGATTTCTTTAACAGCTTTGAGGCTCTAAAAGAACGTCCTAAAGATCTTCTTAAAAAATCGCAGGAAATCCCATCTGAGAAAATCGATAATTTTATGTTTCAGAATAAAGGTAATTTGCACTTTGAACAGGTTAATAAAAAATGGGGAATTGAATACAAAGGCTTTTCAAATGGTGTTGCATATGTTGACTTGGATAACGATGGCGATTTGGATTTGGTAGTAAACAATATTGATGATTATGCCTCTGTTTTTGAAAATTCAAGCTCTAAAATCAATAATTATATCAAGATAAAATTCAAAGGAAATTCAAAAAACACTTATGGTTTAGGGAACCGTGTTTACATCAAAACAAAAAAGGGAACCCAGATGCAGGAACTTACTTTAACAAGAGGTTTTCAGTCGTCAGTTTCTCCTGAATTGCACTTTGGATTAGCAAAAGACAAAACTATCGACGAAGTAAAAGTAGTCTGGACAAACGGTAAAGTTCAAAAGTTATATAATGTGAAGGCAAACCAAACACTAAACTTCAAAGAACAGGATGCGAAAGAAGAAACAGCTGCAAAAACAATTGTAAAAAATACTCTTTTCAAAACAGAAAATGGTGTATTCCCGGTTTTTAAACATGAAGAGAACAAATACGATGATTTTAAAGATCAGGTCTTGCTGCCTCATAAAATGTCTACTTTCGGACCCACTATTTGTGTTGGCGATCTGAATAAAGACGGTCTTGATGATTATTTCATTGGAGGTTCCTCAGGTTATACCGGAAAAATATTTTTGCAAACTCAAAATGGATTTACAGAAAAAAAAGTTCCGGCACTGGAGGAAGATAAATTTAGTGAAGATACAGGTTCATTGATTTTTGATGCTGATAACGATGGTGATAATGATTTATATGTAGTAAGCGGAGGCTACGAATTTTTTATAAATGATTCAAAACTACAAGACAGATTATACCTGAATAACGGAAAAGGTGATTTTATCAAAGCGCCAAAAGGAGTGCTGCCAACGATGCTGACAAGCAGTTCAAAAGTATATCCGATTGATTTTGATAAAGATGGAAAAAAAGATCTTTTGGTTTTAGGAAGACAAGTCCCGGGACAATATCCATCACCCACTACCACGTATTTACTACATAATATCAGTACTGCTGACCAGCCTCGATTTGAACTTTCTAAAAAAGCCCCTAAAGAATTTATAAATTTAGGAATGGCAACAAGTGCTGTAATAACTGATTTTAATAATGACAAATCAGACGACATCATTATTGTTGGCGAATGGATGCCAATACGTGCTTTTCAAAATACAAAAACAGGTTTCAAAGAAGTTACCAAAAACATGGGGCTTACTGATGACACTACAGGATGGTGGTGGAGCATTCAGCAAGGTGATTTTGACAAGGATGGCGACATGGATTATATTGTTGGAAATAACGGATTGAATTATAAATATCAGGCCACTCCAAATGAAACTTTTGACATTTTTGTAAAAGACTTTGATAATGACAAACACAAAGATATTGTATTAAGCTACTATAATGATGGCAAGCAATATCCGGTGCGTGGGCGTGGCTGTTCTTCTCAGCAAATTCCAAATATCAAGAAAAAATTCAAAGACTACGAAAGTTTTTCACAAGCAACACTTGTTGATGTTTATACCGAAAAATCACTTAAAGAAGCTTTACATTATAAAGTTAAATCTTTTGCAAGTATCTATCTGGAAAACAGAAATGGAAAATTTATCATTCATAAATTACCTATTCAGGCGCAGATTAGCTGTATCAATCAAATAGCGGTTGAAGACTTTGATAAGGATGGTAACCTTGATGCTTTAATTACAGGCAATATGTTTAACTCTGAAGTGGAAACGCCAAGGAACGATGCAGGTCATGGCTTGTTTTTAAAAGGAAACGGCAAAGGTGCATTTACACCGGTTTCAGCAGTTAAAAGTGGATTCTTTACTCCTGGAGATGTGAAAAACATGGAAAAAATTAAAGTAAAAGACAAAAATTACTTTCTGATAACCAAAAACGATTCATTTTTACAAACGATCAGAATTAATTAGAAGCTTCATACAACATGTATAGGCGATAGCATTTGGTCTAAAATATTTACAGATTTAATATAAATTGAAATTCTTCAAACAGGATATTTCACTTTCAGATATTAAGTTAAACAATACTTACAAGGTCTCTTTTTGATCTTGTAAGGGATTGTTTTTCTGAAATTTGGTATAGAGAAACATCTCAAAAGTTGTGATTAACCAATTGCTAAATAATTCAAGTCTGTTCTATTAATTGATGCGCACTCTATCTCCTTGTATCATGTTTTCTAAATAATTAAATCTCATTTTCTAAAATCAACCACTAAATATTTAATCATTTAATCGTCTTTTAGGAACAGACCAGTTAGGTAATGCTTCATTGAGATTAATAAATTCCATCATGTTGTTTTTTATGTTCAGTCAGATTTGTAAAACTGATTGTCAATCCTATGCTTATTAACTGTATTAAAGCAATCAAACCATGAAAAAAATACTATCATTATATCCTGCATTTGTTTTTATAACATTTGTTTTAATCAATTTTACTGCGCAAAAAATATCTGCTCAGGGATGTGTCGCTGTTCGTCAAATGGGTGGTCTTTACATGAATTCTGCCAGTTCTTATAATTTAAACGAAGGTGAATTTCAGGTAGGAACAAATTACCGTTATTTTCATTCGTGGCGGCATTTTGTTGGCAAGGAAGAACAATTAGAGCGTCAGACTTCAGGCGGTGGTCATGACAAAAACGGTGTGGAGAGAGGAAATGCCGTAAACATTTATTCGCATGCGGTAGATTTCAATTTTTCGTACGGAATAACCAGCAGAATCCAGATAAATGCCACTTTACCTTATGTACATAATGAGCGTTCTCAGGTTCTGCGACAAACAACTCCTGTAAAAGATACACTTAGATACAGTGTTTATGCACAAGGTATTGCAGATGCAAGACTAAGTGTAAATTACTGGTTTTTTGATCCAAAAACGACTCATAAAGGAAATTTAATGTTGGGACTCGGGTTAAAATTAAATACTGGAAGCCATGACCGAATGGATGATGCACCACAAGCAGATGGCACAACGAAAAGTGTGGTAATGGACCAGGCCATCCAGCCCGGTGACGGCGGAATTGGAATTTCTATAGAGGCACAAGTTTTCAGACAATTAACAGGACGCTTGTACGGATTTGCTAACGGTTATTATTTATTTAATCCAAAAGAATCAAATGGCACATTCAAATCGGCTCCTAAGCCAGGTCTGGAAGGATATGAAATATATGCCAGTCCCGATCAATATTTTGCAAGAGCCGGTATATCTGCAGGAATAGACAAAAAAGAAAATTTTAATGTTTCCCTTGCCGGAAGAATTGAAGGTATTCCTGCTTATGATGCTTTTGGAGGACAGGTAGCTTATCGTCGTCCAGGATATGTAATCGCAATAGAATATGGTTTTTCTTATCATGTCGGAAAACATAATTTTAGTTTGTTTATACCTTATAATATCGTAAAAAACCGTATTCAGAGTGCTGCAGATATTGCCAGCCAGAATCTTCAAAATTCGGTTATTACTGATCCTTCCAAATATGTTCATGTGCAAGGTGATGCAGCATTTGCAGATTATTCTTTGAATATAGGATATTCTTATCGCTTTAGCTTAGGAAAAAAAATGAAAGTAACGATGCTTAATTAATCTATTATTATGAAAACTACCTTTAACTTTTTCTATTTCTTATTAAGTGATAAAATAGGAAAGCATAGTGTCAATCTGATGCGCATCGCACTGGCAACAATTTACATTTGGTTTGGCGTTTTGAAAATATACGGACTCAGCCCTGCAGGTGATTTAGTAGAGAAAACCGTTTTTTGGTTTAAACCTGAATTCTTCATACCAATACTTGGAGTTTGTGAAGTCTTTATCGGGTTAGGGTTGCTTATAAGAAAATGGATTCCCGAAACTATCCTCTTGCTCTTACTTCACATGATAGCCACCCTCACTCCTATTTTTATTGTGCAGTCGAGCTGTTTTGAGAATTTCCCTTTCGAGCCTACGATGGCAGGTCAGTATATTATCAAAAATCTTGTTCTGGTTGCTGGTGCACTAGTGATTTCCGGAAAATACAATGAGGATTATTATGCTGCAATCAAATTGAAAAAAGAGCAGGACAAATTTGTGACAACAATTCAAACAGGCAATCATCAAATTTTAAACCAAGAACACGATGTTCCGCAAAATGTAGAGCATAGGACAGCTATCGAATAGCTTCTGAATAATTTAAAATAAAATCAATATTTAATAATATGGTATTAGAAAAACATTTAAAATTAATGCTCCTCTTTTTCTTTTTTCTTACTGTACAGCTTTTTGCTCAACAGCAAAACATAAAAGGAAAAGTTATAGATGCTAAAGATAATATACCCTTAAATGGTGTAAGAGTTCAGTCGGAAACTGAAGAAGTTATTACTAACGAAGAGGGTGAATTTGTTATTGAAAATCAAAAATTACCATTAACATTAAAGCTGAGTTATATTGGATATACGACGCATGAAATTGTGGTACGCTCATTTGATTTAGTGACAGTTAAACTAAATAAAGAATCAAATCAGTTAGATGAAGTCCTGATTTCGAGTGGCTATTTGTCGCAAAAAAAATCTGAATTTTCAGGTTCAGTTTCCACAATTTCAGCAAAGCAATTACAGAACCGGCCTACTACCAGCTTCGATCAGTTATTAGGCGGTCAGGGAACCGGAAT
This sequence comes from Flavobacterium flavigenum, assembly GCF_027111255.2. Taxonomy (NCBI): domain Bacteria; kingdom Pseudomonadati; phylum Bacteroidota; class Flavobacteriia; order Flavobacteriales; family Flavobacteriaceae; genus Flavobacterium; species Flavobacterium flavigenum. The sequence continues at coordinate 1,119,523 of NZ_CP114285.2, forward strand.
TGATGTAATTCAGTCTACAAGCGTATTGAATAACACACCTGTCATTAGGGTTCGGGGTTTAAACACTATTACATCCGGTCTTTTCCCTTTAATAGTAGTAGATGGGATTGCGGTTTTTACCGGATCATTGGGTGGATTTATTGGTAACAATCCGTTATCCGGAATCAATCCCAATGATATTGCCTCTGTGGATGTATTGAAAGACGCTTCTGCTTCAGCTATATACGGATCAAGAGCAGCAAATGGTGTGATGGTCATTACTACCAAAAAAGGCAAAAAGGGTAAAACCAGATTTAATTATAACACCTGGTTCAGTCGAAGCACACCCTACAATCTGCCTAAATTATTAAATGCGGAGGATTACACCATGATAAAAAATGAAGCTTTGGTTAATGCAGGTAAAGCACCCGGTTTTTTTCTTTCTCAAAATGCTGACGGTAGTACTGTAGATACGAATTGGTATGATGTCGCTTATGAACCAGGGTATTCCAGCAACCATAACATTAATGTTTCCGGAGGCAATGAAACGACTCAATACTATTTTTCATTAGACTATACCAATCAAAATAGTTTTATAAAAAATAACACCTTTCAAAATTACATGACACGATTAAACATTAGTCATGAGCTTAATAAGTTTATCAGAGCCGGAGTGAATCTTTCTTACAGCAACGCAAAAAATGTTGGGCCAAATACGGGTGCTGTTGCCGGTAACACTTTATCTTCATCAACCTATAATACAGAGTATATTACGAATGAACCTTTAGGCAGAATGACGTATGTTTTACCTCCGAACGTACCCGTTTATAATCCTGACGGATCTTATAGTATTCAGAATGGTATAAGTGTAGGCTATGGAGCTAATATTCCGTCAATTATTGGTACAATCAATGCCTACAACTTAGCGATGGTCCAGGAACTTGATCTGACTACTTCAATTAGTAAATCGCTCTTAGGCAATGTATATGGAGAGTTTGATATCACCAAAAAGCTAATTTTCAGAACGAGTTTTGGTTTGAATAGTATTGGACTCGAAAACAAGTTGTTTTTAAATCCACTTCACGGAGGAGGTGCCGCTTACAACGGAGTAGCAACCAATATCGCTACTGATTTATCAAGAACCGACTGGGCAAATACCATAACTTATAAAAATTCTTTTAACGAGGATCATAATTTGATGATTTTGGCTGGTTATGAAAGAATTAAAACCACTTTCGAAAGCTGGGGAGCAACACAAAGCAATGTAACCGACACTTATTATAAAAATTACCAAGGAAGTTATGCTAATATTTCACCAATTGGCAACGACCTTTCAGAAAATGCCTTAGTGTCTTATTTTACTAACTTAAACTACAATTATAAAAACAAATACTTCCTGACCTTAAATTATAGAATTGATGGTTTATCTGCATTGTCTGAAGGAAATAAATATGGTAGTTTTTGGGGAGGATCTGTAAGCTGGAATCTGCTGGAAGAATCTTTTTTTAATGATTCAAAACTAAAGGGATTTCTGGATAACTTAAAACTCAGGGCGAGTTACGGAATTGTAGGAAATAGCGAAATAGGAAACTACCCTTCCATTGGAGCTTATAATTCATCTACTTATGGAGGCGCACCAACATTGGGCTATTCGCAAACTGCTAATCCAAATCTAAAATGGGAAACGAGTTCAAAACTTGATTTGGGATTGAATTTCGCTATGCTAAACAATCGTATTTCAGTAGAGTTCGATTATTACAACAATAAAATCAGGGATTTAATCCTGAAAACCCCACAGTCACTTTCTGCAGGAATTCCGAATAATTATATCAACGAAAATGTGGGCGGTATGTACAATACCGGATATGAAATCGGAATAAATGCGCTTGCTGTTACTGCGAGGGATTTTAATTGGAATATAAATTTAAATTTTTCTACACTTAAAAATAAAGTAACTTCATTAGCCAGTGATGTATTTGTGCCGAGCGTATTTGGGGTACAAAACATGACCAGAGTAGGCTATTCAATCGGGTCTGTTTTTGCGGTGCCAAACAAAGGTGTGAATCCCGAGAATGGACAAATGATCTTCATAAACAGCGAAGGCAAAGAAGTACAGTACAATCATATTGGTTCACCAAAATGGACTTATCTCGATGGCAGTGCTGCCCCGGCAATAGACAATTATAAAGATGGTGTTATACAAGGCCCTTCATTGCCAAAACTCTTTGGAGGATTGAACAATACTTTTAATTATAAAAATTTTGTTTTAGCTGTAAACCTGACTTTCTCACAAGGAAACAAACTCTACAACGGAACGCGCGCCACCAATTCAGACCAGCGTTATTTTAACAATGGCGAATTTATAAAAAACAGATGGACAACTCCTGGTCAGATTACGGATATCCAAAAGTTGTATTATGGCGATAATGTTTCGGCAGGTTTTTCTTTTTCAAGCACGTCAAAAGTAGAAGACGGCTCTTTTGTAAAGCTGAAAAATCTTTCTTTAGGATACAATGTGCCATTAGAAGCATCTTTTCTAAAAAATACATTCAGTTCAATTTATGTGTATTTACAGGGAAATAACCTGTACACCTTTACCAAATACAGAGGTTCTGACCCTGAAGTTTCTATCAATGGAAACTCTATTAATTCCGGAAAAGATCAGAATGTCCCACCAAATGCCCAGGTATATACTTTGGGGTTGAATATTGGATTTTAATTAAAAGCAAAAACAATGAAAAAATATATTTTAATCAGTTGGGTTGTTTTATTATTCACCTCAGCCTGCAATGACGATTTATTAGACACGGAGCCTGAAACCAGTATTCCCGAGTCAATTGCATTTAGCACTCCGGCTAAAATTTTAGCTCAGACCAATAATTTATACAAGCAACTGCAAAATCAAAGTTTTTATGGTGGGCGATTCATTGTTTTTAATGAACAGCGCGCGGATCAATTTGGGCAGAATGATGGAAATGCAGCAACCGGATCTGCCGTATGGAATCAAAACGTAGCATCAACAAATGACTTTGTAAATAATGTCTGGTCCGTTGGATATACTGCTATTAATGCATCGAATATTTTAATCAGTAAAATGAATGAAACTACGGTAATTTCAAAGGAACTGGCTAAAAACTATATCGCAGAAGCCAAATTTGTGCGTGCCCTGTGCTATTTTAATTTGGTTCAGACCTATGCCAAACCTTATAATCAGGACAAAAGTTCTTTAGGTCTGCCCTTGCGATTAACACCAATTACGACATCCGGCAATAATGATTTGGCCAGAAGCTCCGTAGAAATGGTGTACATCCAAATTCTAAAAGATTTAGATGAAGCCGAAGGAGATTTGCCTGTTAGTTACTCTACACCATTACTGAATACTTCCAGAGCTAAAAAATGTACTGCAATTGCCTTAAAAACAAGGGTATTATTGGTTCAGAATAATTTTGAGAAAGTAATTTCAGAATCTGAAAAAATCGTTTCTTCTACCGTCCCTTTTCAATATACAGAAGGAAATTTAACCCATAAATTAGAAACGAATTATACTGCTATTTTTGGAGGGAGCTATACCGGAACTGAAGCCATTTTTTCTATTCCATTCGCGAACTCAACAACCGAAACGCCTTCTGCACAATACTCATTGGCATATAATTATTTAGCACAGCCCATTATTTTTTTGGCTGCGGAAGGTATTGTGAGTGATCCGGTATTCAGCTCAGCAACTGATGCCCGTTCGGGTCTTATTGGTAAAAGCGCAGCGAATCAAAAAGTATTAAAGAAATTCAGTGTCACAACAGCACCTTTTAGGGACTATGTTCCTGTAATTCGCTATGCTGAAATACTATTAAATTATGCCGAAGCAGCTGCTCATACCAATGATTTAGAAACATCGAAAGCATTGCTGAAAGCGGTAAGAAACCGCGCAGATCCTGGTTATGTTTTTCCCGAAAATGAGATTGCAACCAAAGAAGTCCTGATTGCGACCATACAAAAAGAAAGAAACATTGAACTTTTAGGAGAAGGTTTCCGATTAATGGATTTGCAAAGAAAAGTACAAACCCTGCCTGCCAAAAAAGGGGCTATCGGTACAGCTCCATTGGTACTGCCAACAAGCAGCAATTATATCTGGCCAATCCCTAGCGGTGAAATATCGACCAATCATTTGATGGAGCCTAATCCTTAAAAAGATAAAAGAATTCAACTGAAATCATGTAAAACATCCGTATTAAATTAAAGTTTTTATCCAGCTTTAAAAATTTAGCTTTTTTTATTTAAGTCTGCTTCATTTATTATATAAAATGCGCGATTTGTATGATTCCAATACCTTTCATTCGGCTACTTTTGAAAACTTTAATCGGGTTTATTTCCGAATTTATCATTAAAAAGATTATTTAATTTAACCAATTAAGGGTTTCTAAAACATAAAAAATGAGATTACGATTTATGGCTATTGTTTTGTTTTCAGCATTTCAAAGTTCTTTTTCACAAACAGATAATAATGCTGTTGAAAAAAGAATTCAACAGTTAATTAAGAAAATGACTTTGAAAGAAAAAGTCGGTATGCTGCATGGGAATTCTAAATTTTACACTTCAGAAATAAAACATCTTGGTATTCCGGAATGGGCTTTATCTGACGGTCCTCACGGAGTCAGGGCTGAAATGAACCGTCATAACTGGAAATACACAGGTCAAACCGATGATTTCTCTACCTCTTTTCCTCCCGGAACAGCTATGGCGGCAAGCTGGAATCTAAATCTGGCTAAACAGCGTGGATTTGTTTTAGGTGAAGAAGCCCGTTTTCGTAAAAAAGATGTTTTGCTTGGCCCGGGAATCAATATTATCCGTTCTCCGCTCTGTGGTCGAAACTTTGAATATTTGAGCGAAGATCCTTTTCTTATTTCTCAACTTTCAATAAATTATATCAAGGCTTTACAAACAAAAGATGTTGCAGCTTGTGTAAAACATTTCGTAGCCAATAATCAGGAAGAAAATCGTTTTGTAGTAGATGTAACAATGAGTGAAAGGGCTTTACGAGAAATTTATTTACCGGGTTTTAAAGCTTCAGTTGTTGATGCCGGAACGTTAGGAGTTATGGGTGCTTATAATAAATTCAGAGGCGAATATTGTACCGAGAATACTTATTTGGGACGTACAATTTTACGAAATGAATTTAATTTCAAAGGTGTTTACATGTCTGACTGGGATGCTGTACACAGTACAGAAAAAGCAGCTTTGGCTGGGCTGGACTTAGAAATGGGAACCGAAAAAGAAAACTACAATGACTGGTACTTTGCTGATCCTTTGATTAAAGCGGTAAAAGAAGGACGTGTAAAAGAAAGCGTAGTTAATGAAAAAGTGGCAAACATTCTGAGAGTCATGATCAAAACCAAAGTTTTAGATCCTGAAACGCGTGTAAAAGGTGCTATAAATACAAAAGAGCACCAGGAGGCAGCCTATCGTTCTGCTGTAGAAGCTATTGTTTTATTAAAAAACGAAAAGGAAACACTGCCTTTGAACATGAGTGTCATAAAATCAATCGCTATTATTGGTGACAATGCAACCCGTACGCATTGTGAAGGTGGCTTTAGTTCAGAAATCAAGGCTTTATATGAGGTTACCCCACTTCAGGCTATGACCAGGAAATACGGCAAATCGATGCAGATCAATTTTGCACAGGGTTATGAAAAACAATCCCATGTTGTTGAAAGAAGCAGTGCAGGTCAATTAAATACCGATAAAGTAGACTGGAAATTAATTGATGAAGCCGTGGCGCAAGCCAAAAAATCTGATGTAGCAATCGTTTTTGCAGGTTTAAACCATGATTTTGATTCAGAATCGTTTGACAGACTGCATATGCGATTGCCATACGGACAAGAGACTTTGATTCAGGAAGTAGCTAAAGCAAATCCTAAAACGATTGTCGTAATTATTGCAGGATCACCACTTGAACTGGCGGGCATTGAATCCCGCGTTCCAGCATTAGTATGGGGATGGTATGGCGGAATGGAAGCAGGTAATGCTATTACTGATGTATTGAGTGGTAAAGAATTTCCTTCAGGAAAACTGCCATTTACTCTTCCAGTTACTTTAAGCCAGTCTCCTGCCCATGCATTAGGAGCTTATCCGGGACACGATTTGAAAGTAAATTATGATGAAGATATTCTGGTAGGGTATCGCTGGTTCGACACTAAAGAAATTGAGCCTCAACATGCTTTTGGTTATGGGTTATCTTATACTTCTTTTGAAATTTCTAATGTTACATCTGACAAAAAAGTTTATAACGTTAATGACGAAATAACAGTTAAATTCAACATTAAAAATACAGGAAAATCAAACGGTGCTGAAGTCGTTCAATTGTATGTTGGACAAACTAATGCATCTGTTCTAAGACCTAAAAAGGAATTAAAAGCTTTTGATAAAATATTCCTTGCTCCTGGAGAACAAAAAACTGTGGACTTAAAAGTGAAAGTAAAAGATCTGGCTTTCTACGATGAGAAAAGTTCCGGATGGAAAATCGAACCTGGTGAATTTATGCTTTATACCGCAACATCAGCCAAAGATATTGTGAGTAGTTTACCTGTGAATGTAAAATAACACCATTGCCTGATATTAAAAAATACTTTGCTTAGTAAAGAAAAAAAGTTGCGAAAGGCAACTTTTTTTCTTATTATAAATGTAACAAAAATGGATTCAAGAATAAGTAAAACTGCGTTTGACCGAATGATTATCTAGTTCTTGAGTGTTATTAATATTAAAAAAATGATACTGGATTACTTTTATGATTTAAAAACATTTATAAAATACAATTACTGAACAATCAGCTTAGTCATTTTTAAATCTTTATCATTTGAACTAGCACCATAATATACCTCATATTCACCAGGAGTTACACTCATCGCCCTGCTATTAGAATCATAAAACTCAAACGAAGAAGATGGCAAATCAATAGTAATATTTTGACTTTCCCCAGCTTTTAAACTGATTTTTTTAAAACCTTTCAAAGTTTTTAGAGGACCGTCTGTATCATTTACTTTTCGAACATAAACTTGGACAATTTCTGTTCCTTCACGTTTACTAATATTTTTTATTTGTAAGCTCAATTGTGTGTTTTCATTCGCTCTTATTTTTGTTTTACTCAGATTTGCTTTGCCAATATTAAAATTAGAGTAACTTAAACCAAAACCAAACGGAAACAAAACATTATTTGTATATCTGTAAGTACGCCCTTTCATTGAATAGTCCTCAAAATCTCCAAGTATATCTGAATTTTTATAAAATGAGACAGGCAGTTTTCCTGCAGGATTATAATCTCCAAAAATAACATCAGCAACAGCCTGCCCACCAGATTCGCCCGGATACCATGCCTGCAAAATTGCATCACAGCTCTCTGTCTCCGGGGTTAAAGCAATTGCAGAACCCGAGCAGTTTACAAAAATTACTTTTTTGCCTGCAGCCTTAAGTTCTTGCAAACATTTTCTCTGAACAGCTGGAAGTTCTATATTAGTCCTGTCTCCGCCTTTGAAACCAGGATAAGAAACAGGCATTTCTTCCCCTTCAAGCAGAGTGGAAAGTCCACCAACAAATATTACGGTATCAACACCTTTCAGTTTTTGAATTAAAGCCCCAAAATCTATATCATGTTCTTTTCCAAAATCGAATTCCAGATTGGCCTGCCAATTATTTGACTGTGCAAAAAGAATTTCGATCTTATATTTTTTGCCAGCTTCAACCGGAAAAGGAATATTACCGGGAATGGTGCGCCAGTTGGTATATTTTGCTATGGATCTACCATCAACCAATAATTCGAAAGCACCGGTAGCTCCAGTCTTAAAAACAAGAGTGTCATTGGTTTTCGCTGAAAATTCTGTTTCATATTTTGCTGAAAATCCTTCTAATTTAACTCCCGAAGCAAATTCATGCTGTCCGGCAGTTGTCATTTTTATCGGATTTAAAATGTACTGTGATATAACACTATTCCCTTCCCTGTTTGGATTATTCCAATAAGTAGCTTTCATGCCTTTTTTTCCTTCAAATGAAATCTGTTCAAAATAACTTTGATTAACCTTGTCTTCCACTAAATCACAGGCTTTGTCATACACTATATTATTTGCCGAAACTTTTGATTCTATTCCACTTTTGATGGTAATTGTTTTGACCGGCGTTCCGTTGTAGTTTCCCCACAACATCGGTTCATTATCTGCATTCGGCCCTATAAGTGCCACTTTATTTGTTTTATTTAAAGGAAGAATGTTGTTTTTGTTTTGCAAAAGTGTCATTGATTTCTGGGCCATTTCAAGTGCTAACTGCTGATGTTCTTTGCTATTAAGCACAGATGCTGGTATTTGAGCCCAAGGCACTATTTTATCATCATCCATTTCTCCTAAATCAAAGCGACCAATTAACACCCGAAGCAGGCTTTTATCTATATCAGCTTCCTTTATTAAATCCTTATTAACCGCTTCCGGCAAATTTTTAAATGGATATTTTTCCCATACACATTCCACATCCGTACCAGCAAGTACAGCCTTAGATGCTGCGTGTACTGCGTCTGACGAAACTTTATGTGTAGTATAAAAATCTGTAACTGCGCCACAATCTGAAACAACCAGATATTTAAATCCCCATTCATCACGAAGAATACGCTGCAAAAGACGGGTATTGCTGCAACACGGCTCATCATCTAAGCGCTGGTATGCACACATCACCTGCCTAACATCTGCATCCTGTACCAGCGATTTAAATGCCGGGAGATACGTTTCGTACAATTCCCGTGGATTTACATTGTTTAAATTCAATTCATGCCTGCTCCACTCTGGCCCAGAATGAACGGCAAAATGTTTTGCACAGGCTAAAAGCTTACGGTATTTAGCATCTGCCGGCCCCTGAAGTCCCTTAACAACTGAAACTCCCATTCGCGAGGTTAGATACGGGTCTTCACCATAAGTCTCCTGACCTCGCCCCCAGCGGGGATCCCTGAAAATATTTACATTAGGTGTCCAAACCGAAAGACTTAAAAAGCGTTTGTTTTCGTTACCGTCTTGTATCCATTGATTGTATTTTGCCCGTGCTTCATCCGAAACTGCGTTAAAAATATTATAGACTAACAAATCGTCAAATGAAGCTGCCATACCAATAGGTTCAGGAAAAACAGTTACATTATCATTATTAGCATAGCCGTGCAAAGCCTCACTCCACCAATTAAATTTTTTAATCCCGAGCCTTGGTATTGCATCACTTTGATCACACATTAGTGCTGCTTTTTCCTCAAGGGTTAATCTTGAAATTAAATCCTTTGCCCGTTCTTCTGAACTAAGAGATGGATTCTTAAAAGGATATTGTTGTGCGTTGGCATTAAAAACAAATAGTAAACTGATTATAACGAAACTGATTTTCATAATTTGTGTATTTGAATGGATACAATGCTATTTAGTCTATAAATTCTCAAACATTTACTTTCTGAAATCTTTATAGATTTTTCAATTTCAGGATTACGTCAAAAAATATTCTTTTTTTAATCTTTTAAAATTCTAAACTGATAAAACTTTGGACTATTACTGCCCGGATTAGTTACTATTTTAATATCTACTGTTTCAATCTGATCTATACTTAGTCTTATTACTTTATCTTTCACAAAGATTACATTTGCCGGTTTCTCGTTTATAAGAATTTTGATGTTCTCTGTTTTAAATTCATTTATACTACTGATATCCAAAAACTTTCCTGACTTATTTTTATTTAATAACTGATAGGAAATATAAGAGCGGGTACTCCTCCATGATTTTGTATCATCGTAACCTGAATCACTTTTTTCACCTTTATAACGATGATCAACTTCTGACTGCTGTTCACCGCAATTAATCTTATCTATCGTTTTTGATTCTAAAGCCAGAGCCTCAATTTCCTGCTGCTTTAATAATTCATGCTTTTCTTTATACTGTTCTTTGGTATAACTCTGAAAATACATTTGATAACGAGAGTCATGCACTTCAAAAAAAGGTTCTAACTCTAATGAATCGAGACGAAAACGCATATTTCCTAAATCCTTGAGTTTTGCCAGATAATCAGCCTTTTCTCCTACCATTGCATAAGCCTGATCAAGAGGATAATATTTTCCGGATGCCACATGTCCCATACGGCTGTCATCTGCAAATAATCCGTCTAAATCCTTGTTTGATGTTTTAGCTGCCAATACAATGGGACCGTTGACAAAAGCACTCCAATTTGAACCATCGGGTAAAGTTTCTAAATGTATGGAAGTTTTGAATTGAACCGTAATCTGGTCGCCTGATTTCCATTTTCTTTTTAGCCTTAAATAAGCAGATGGTTTGGCTTCTATATCCTGAATTTTTCCATTAATGAAAATTTCAAAATTCTGAGCCCATTCCGGACAGCGGATATTCAGTGAAAATGTTTTATCTTTTTTAAGTTTTAAACTAATATCTGTACTATTCTGATATGGGAATTTTGTGCTTTGTTCTATAAAAACTCCCTTTTCTTTCCAGTCTAACGTTGATGAAATAAAGAGATTTATAAAAAGATCGTCACCTGTATGACTGTAAATTAATTCTCCGTATTTTGAATGATTTTCAAGCCCGGAACCTACACAGCACCACATACTTGTCTCCGGTTGAGAATATACTCGATAATGATTAGGCCTGATAGGTGTAAAATAAACAAAACCACCTTTTTTAGGGTGCTGACTTGACAAAATGTGATTATAAAGTGTACGCTCATAAAAATCAAGGTAAGAGACATCATTTTTATCAAGAAATAAAGCTTTGCCTAAACGCTCCATATTATAAGAGTTACACGTTTCCGGTCCCTGGTTTGATTTTATCATACCACTAAAATCATCAGTAGGATTAAAATGTTCTGCAAAACTATTTCCTCCAAAAGAAACGCTCCGCTTTTGGGTAACATTTTCCCAAAAAAACTCAACTGCATCTGACCATTCTTTTTTATTTGAAAGAGCGGCAATTTTTTCAAAACCAATCACTTTTGGAATTTGAGTATTGGCATGTAATCCTGTTAACTTGTCTTCCTTTTTAATGAGTGGATTCAGTAGGGCTAAGTGCGAAATTTTTTCAGCTGTTTCAAGATACTTTTTGTTTTTAGTAATAATGTACAGGTCGGCAAAAGATTCATTTATTCCTCCATGCTCCGTTTTTAATATATTCTGTATCTGCTCATCAGAAAGCGGACGGATTAGTTCTATAAACCAGTCTCCAAGTTTTATTAAAATATCTTTTGCTTTTTCATTACCAGCATAGTGATAAGCATCATTTAAACCCGCAAAAAGTTTATGGATGTTATACAGTGGCACCCAGGTATTATTTAGCCCAAAATTACTCCCATCGATATCTCCATTATGAATTCTATCCCAAAAAACCTTTCCCTGAGGAATACCGCCTACATATCCATTACCATTTTTGTCCTGACATAAAGCCAGTTCTTCAATCATGTAATCTAAACGATTTTTAAGAGTTGTATCCCCGGTTGAAGCATACATCATAGCCAGTGCAGAAAGATAATGTCCGGCTATATGCCCGTCAAGTCCTATGCTTTCCCAATTCCCGTATCGTTCTGCCTTTACAGGTATATCAGAAGCTATTAGATAAGGGGCTAAAAGTCTGTCAGGATTCAGTTCTAAAATGTACTTAAGATCTACATCCTGAGCATTTTTAAAGATTCCATCTTTTAACCTTACCTGCTTTAAATCAAACAACTGCATTTGGGCTGCAGCAGAAGACCCTATAAACAACATTAGTACAAAACCTAAAATTTTATACCTCAAAAAAACATTTTTCATACTATTAATTAAATATATTCTCATAAGTATTGAGTTTCGAATCATTATTTCCAGAAGATATAAAATTAGCATTATTAAGATGTAAAATTATCATTTGTAATCATTTTACCTTTCGGGAGCAAGCAGATAAGAAAGCTTGTTTTATTAAAACTAAAACCCTGCGATGCTGCGATGATTGATATCGCAGGGTAAAATATTGTTCCGTTTCTGCTTTATAATTTACTGATAATTATTATTTTTTTTAATAATGGTCTCAAACTTAAGTCTTATTTCTTTATAAACTTCTTCACTATTTTAGACTGACCGTTTGTTCCATTAATAAAATAAACTCCGGCAGGCAATAATTCTATTGTTATTTTGGTATTGCCGTTTTTCAAAGTCCCTGAGTTCACTAAACTTCCCTGGATATTGAAAATTTTATAATCAAAATCAGAAGAAAGCATATCAACAAAAATTTCCTCTACTGCAGGATTTGGATATAATGTGAAATCCGCCTTGCTGAATTCTTTCTTATTTGTACTTAATGTATTAAACTCAAAAGGAAGAACCGCAGCATTATATCCACTTTTTTCACTTAAGTAAAAGCGGAATGAGGAAATTAAGGGCTCACTTCCAACAGTTACAGGATAAAATGCCGTAACATTATTTACCGTTTTCAATGTGTAACTTCCGGCAGGAGCTTTAATACCAATGTAAACCGGATTCATCTGATTAACAGTTAAAGCCTTTGGTGTTGAAACATTTCGGGTACCATTAAAAACGAATGTACCTGAACCACTCAATAAAACAGGCGTATTGGCCGGAATTGTACTTTCAATTTGATTACATATTATTTTAGCAGATGATGGCTGCATTGTATAAGCTGTAACACCCTGAGGTATAATGGCTTCAAATGGAAGCACCAAAACATCGTAATCTGCAATTGTTTTGGTAAAGGTTGCTGCTGTAGCTGAAAATGTGAAAGGAACATTAAAATCACCTCCCTGATCCGTAAGATTCAAATTATTGCATACCGTACCAGATATTACATTGGTCGAAGTATTATTTGCAGTTACATAAAAGATACTGTTTTTATTGGCTGATTTGAAATGCCAGTCCTGAGATGAACTTATACCAGTCGCATTTCTAAAATCTAATGACACATATTTGGTGCTTTCCAGTGCATCCATTAAAAGACTGTCATCTTCTGAATATGTACCGCCAAATTCGGCTGCTTTTTCATCAGCAATATTAAAATATACATCACCTAAGTTTAAAGTAAGTACTGAACTGTAATTAGAATTTCGCAGGCCAATAATTCCGGTACATCCATCCGTTAAAACAGCTTTTGAAATATCAAATGTCAAATCAAATTCAACTCCGGTAGGAAAATTGAATTTTCCATAGTTTTTAGACTTTACCTCACCATTATCATTGATATAATAAAGTGTTGTATTGTCAGTATTAGCCTGGTTTGCAGTAGTGAAGCTTTTAACATGCACTATAAGTTTATTATAACGATTGTCTAATTTCAAATATCCATTAGCATCGGTCATATTAGCACTTATCATCGGATTTGCGTTTGCAAATGTTATGGTTTTACCACTAATCTGGTATGTTGTTCCAAACGCAGGATTTGTAACAGACTGGTTTTCGATCTTAGCGTAATGAACTTCTTTACTTGTCATTTGTGAAGCGATCCTGTCTTTGCTCTTTTCAAAAGTTAAAGTAATAAAACTAGAAGGATCAATACTCACTACCGGACGGAATGTTTCTGCAAAATTAATCGCAGTATTTTGTAAATCAATACTCTGAGTGGTTATTGTTTTAGTACCTTTTACAGCATAAAATGGCAAATCTACAGTTAGATTATAGGTATTCTGTGATGGATTAATTATAGTAAGAACAATTTTATCGCCGGCATCATTGATGTATGAAGAACCTTTAAGCTGTGCAGTAGCGTCACTCCATGTTGCTTCTATACGTGTTGTACCTGTGGTGAATTTTGCATATTGCGAAAGTATGTGGCCTCTTTTGGTAATTTCTCCGGCTACTGTTCCGTTTGATCCATCACCCATCAGAGCATAATATCGCTTAGTAGCGTAGTGAATCCAGGCATTAACGTTTCCTAGGATTGCATCATTGACACTATTTGCGAAACTAAAAGCATCAATTCCCCAATTGAAATCACGAACCGTACCTCCGGAATTCCAGTTAATGAGATACTCTGTCATCCATATCTGCTTATTGTAATTTTGAAATTGTTTGTATTTGGACTGGATACCACCATATTGATGAACGCCGTAAACTTCAAAATTCTGCATGACATCAGCATCAAGAAAAGCATTTGCAAAAGAATCTGAATAACCAACGCTTTCAGGCGCAATAACTTTACAATTAATAAGATGACCATAATTTTTAACGAAAGTAGCTATTTGTACCGGTGTCCAGATACAACCCTGATACGTTGCCATTTCATCTGGTTCATTTTGAATCGAAATATAATCAAGTTCCACACCATTATCACGAAGATAGGTTACATACCGATTAAGATACAATGCATAATCCTCATAATGTTCTTCTTTTAGATAGCCAATTTGCTTAACTCCGTTTTCATCAGTAAAAACTGCAACCTCACTGTTATTTGTTTTCCATTCTGCCGGCATTGTCCAGGGACTTGCAAAAATCGTTAATCCCAGCTCATTCTTGGCCAATTTTGCAGTGGCAAGAGTTGAAGACCAGTTACTTTCTCCGGGAATATAAAGACGCATAATAGTATAACCGGCATCACTATTTGTTCCCCACATTTTTTTAATTTCGTCAGTTGACATGTAATTATATCCAAACTGTGGACTGCATACAAAACCTCCAAAACCGGTAACTTTCTGGTAAGTTTTATTTTTATCAATTTGAACTTTTGCATTCTGTGCATGCAAACTGGAAGATAACGCAAATAAAACTGCAAACAATACTGAACTTAATTGGTATAATTTTTTCATATATTTTACTTTTATTAGTTACTAAAATTGAATCACCTGAAAAATTAGAATTTACTCATACACAATATCACTTTCGGGAGCGCCAAGGTAAGCTGGTTTTAAACCGCCACAATCGATAAGGATTTTTTGCAGCACAATTCCCGGATCTAATACACGTATACGCAACGTGTGTTTACCTGATTTTAAAATACTATGCTTGGTAACGGATTTAATAATATGTTCTGCCTGCCATTTTCCTAACTCACCTTTGTAATGTCCATTAAAATTTACAATTTGAGGCTCATTGCTATCAAAAGAGATTTCATATTTGAGTCCTTTGTTGCTATTAAAATTGAGGGTTGGGGCTAACCAGAGCTGAACACTCATTTCTCCTTTAGATTCAAAATTGATCTCATATTCCAGAAAAATATTTTCATCTTTTTTTGGATATGCATTTTGAGGAAAAGTAGTTATGCCTGATTTTGTTTTTCCAAAGTCAGGAATGACTTCCCAGTGGATATTTTTAGAATTGTTTAAAACCGAATAATTTTCAGCTTCTATAGAAACATAGCCGTTTTTTTCCTGAAAAACAGGTTTTTTAGAAACTTTTTCTTCAGCCACATAAGTAACTTCGGGAAGGATATTTTTAGGAGTATCATTCCATGATTTGTATCCAATTCTCATCTGATCCATGATGTGAGTCCATTTTCCGCCTGAAATTTCATTATTGTATTTGTTTTGAAGAATAGAATCTCTTGCAAAAGTGCTTTTCACCTGATCTGCAAAAGTGTTCGCTAAAATGTTTTTTTCTGAAGCCAGTTTTCTGTTCTTTGCCTGAGCAAAATACATTTCGTAAAGGTTACTACAGGCATCAATAGGATATAAAACAAGCTGAAAATAGGCATCTTTGTATTGCTGTGGAATATCATTATAAATTCGATAAGCATCAAGTGACAGATTCTTATAATCAGTAACCACGTTTTGAAATTCATTGTAATTTTCAAGACTGTATGTTCTGCTGTCCAGCATTTCAGGAGTAACTCTTCTGTTGAATTTTGGATACGTATTTAATAGTCTTGCGATTTCTTTAGCATGTTTTTTTCCGAATTGGTCAGCAGCCCATTTTTCGGTAAATTCAAAAAGATTCTTAGAATTGAACTTTTTAGGATTCCAGGCCATATCTAAAAAGAAACTAATCGGAAATTCCATTGGTTTAAGATCCCCTACATTGACAATCCATATTTTATCTACACCGTGTTCATAACTGAGATTCATTTGTTCCCAGACTCTTTGTATCGGATTTATGTTGATCCATTTTGAATTTCTTGGCGCTCCAACATAATCAAAGTGGTAATACATTCCGTAACCTCCTTTGTGCAAAGGTTTGGTCAGGTCCGGGAGTTTTCGGACATTTCCCCAGTTATCATCACAAAACAACAGAATAACATCGTCAGGAACCCTCATTCCCTGATCATAATAGTCTTGTACTTCCTTATATAATGCCCATACCTGAGGTGTTTGTTCGGCTTTTTTCTGAGTAACGGCTGCAATAATTTTACGCTGTTCTTTTACAATATTCTCCAGAAGACTTATATTGGTTCCTTCGCTCATCGCTTCATCCCCGTCTCCGCGCATTCCAATTGTCACCAGCTTCTCCCAATTCTTACTGCGTTCAATTCCGCCTTTCCAGAATTCGTCTAAAACAGTTTTATTTTTAGCATAATCCCAAACATTTGGAAGATTGTTTTTTTTAATATATCGACGCCAGTCGGTCTGAGCCAAAGCCATAGGTTCATGATGCGAAGTACCTACAATAATTCCCATCTCATTAGCAAGAGGTCCGCTGGCGACATCATCATCATAAAAAGCATTTCCCCACATCGCCGGCCATATATAATTGCCTTTTAGACGAAGCAGTAATTCAAAAACTTTTTCATAAAACTTACTGTTAAAGCCTCCAAATGTTTCTTTAGACCAGCCGCTCAATGCAGGTGCTTCATCGTTGATAAAAATCCCCCTGTATTTTACAGCAGGTTCACCATCACTATATATTCCTTTTACGAAATAGATATTTTCTTTTTGCGCAACAGGTACATCAGCCCAGTAATACCATGGAGAAATACCAATTTGTCGGGACAATTCATAGATTCCGTAAATTGTTCCGCGTTTATCACTACCTGCAATTACAAGAGCTTCTTCCACTCCGCTGAACGGATTTTTAACGCTTTGAATAACGAATTTTTCATTTTTACCTTTAAGGAGCTTTCCATCAATTTTTTTCTGTTTTACTAAGTCATCAATGACAGAATTGGTACCAATTACCCCAATTATGATCAGTGGCGAAGACCAATTTGGATTCTGATTAAAAATCGTTGGCTTCTGACCTGTTACTTTTTCAAAATCTGACTGAAGATTGCTTACTGCACGCCCGATACCAGGATCTGTTCCGGTATTGACAAAAAAAGAAAGAGAGGTTGATTTCTCTTTCAGAACAAGAACATCACTGCCTTTTTTATCTGTTATAAAAGACTGAGCCTTTGATTTGCCCGATATACAGATGGTAAACAGTGTTATGATAAATATTGAAAATCTTTTCATTGTATTTTTATTAAAATCAATTATAAAAATTACTTTTTCTATTTGAACAACAGAGGCGCAAACATAAATAAGTCGTGCCTCCATACTGGCCAGCTATGCCCTCCAGGGTATTCACTGTATTTATATTTGATTCCAATCTGATCAAACCTGCTTAGCATTATTTTACAATTTTCAAAAGCAATATCTTCTTT
This sequence comes from Flavobacterium flavigenum, assembly GCF_027111255.2. NCBI lineage: Bacteria > Pseudomonadati > Bacteroidota > Flavobacteriia > Flavobacteriales > Flavobacteriaceae > Flavobacterium > Flavobacterium flavigenum. Next base: position 1,137,057 of record NZ_CP114285.2, read on the forward strand.
ACCTCCTATCGACACCCAAAATTCTTTAATATTAGAATTAATAGCGGCGGTATTGCTTTTCATAAATTCATACTGAGGTTCTGACCATGTCTGGTTATTAGCCCACCAGCCCGAGCTAAATACACCTATATAGGAAAACATATCTGAGTTTTTAACCCCTGTATAAAGAGTCTGTAATCCGCCCATTGATAATCCGGCCAAAGCTCTGTTTTTAGCATCAGCTGCTACTCTAAAATTACTTTCTACAAATGGTATTACTCCAGATTTCAATTCATTTTCAAAAGCTTTTAGGGAATTTTCATTAAAGCCTTCATTCCCTCCCATATTGCCATCAATCATAGCTATTACCATTGGTTTTGCTTTATTCTCAGCTATCAGATTGTCTAAAATCAAATTAGCTTTGCCCTGAGTGGCCCATCCTCTCTGATCTTCACCTCCGCCGTGCAATAAATATAAAACAGGAAATTTTTCTGAAGCATTTTCATAACCCGGCGGTGTATAAACATACATTTCACGCCATGAATTAGTTCCTTTTGAAAAATATTTCTTAATCCTGATATCACCATGTGGAATGTCTTTTAAAGCATAAAACTCCCCTTCTTTATTCGGGATTTCAATTCCGCTTGCCATACGTCCCATACCATAAAAACTTTCGCTTGACGGATCAGCAACAGCAACACCATCAATAAGCAGGGAATAATAATTAAATCCTTTATTAACGACATCAGTAGTTACATTCCATGTTCCTTCTTCATCTTTTATCAGGTCATATTTTTTCCCTAAATCAATTTGCACTTTTGTGGCTTGTGGTGCTTTGACTTTAAAAACTACCCGGTTATCCGGCAATATTTGAGGATATTTAGCATTGCGGATATTCGTTTCTGCCGGTGTTCCTAAAACAGTATATTTTGCAAAATTTGAAGCATCTACGGGTTTGAACAAAAATTGTGAGAACATATACAGACCGTTTTTCCATACTTTAAAATCATGAACTCCCGGTTCTATATAGTACACATGCGGAACATAATTTTTATATAAATAATCGTGGGTGCGTTTGCTGTTACTAATAAGCCAGTCGTTATCTCCACAGGAAATCCAGAGCAATTTTAATTTCTTTTTTGCTTCTTCAGGATCAGGAAGAAGCTCTTTGGGGATTTTGGTATTTGGAGCTGCAGAAAATGCGCCAACCCATGCAAATTTATCTAAATTACCTAATCCGAAATTCAGTGATTGTCCGCCTCCCATTGACAATCCTGCAATAGCGCGATGTTCTCTATCTTTGAGAACCGTATATTTTTTTTCAATAAACGGAATTAAATCATTCAATAAGTCTTTTTCGAAAGTAGAAAATGCCTGTACTTTATCAGGAGCCATTATATTGCCATTGGCACTATCATCTTTCATGGCTCTTCCGTTTGGCATCACTACTATCATAGGTTCTATTGTACCTTCTGCGTAAAGGTTATCGAGAATAATCTGCGGATTCCCGCCGTTAAGCCACTCTTTTTCATCGCCTCCTATTCCGTGCAAAAGATATAATACAGGATATTTTTTCTTTTTATTGAATCCGGGTGGTGTATAAACGGTAGCTTTTCGGATTGAACCCACAGTTTTAGATTCATAAGTAATGGTCTCTATTTTTCCGGCTGGTATGTCTGCATTTAACTGATCAAAGCCAACAGGAGCCTGTATTCTTAAAGAAATACCTTTATCAGAGAATTGATATCCCAACAAAGAAAGCATTTTCTGAGCATAGCGTTTTCCTAATTCTCTGTAACCAGAAGCATTAAAATGTAAAAAATCGGGTTCTACTGTACAACCTTTAGATGAAATTACATAAGAATTCGATATTGTTTTTGGCAGTGTTGCAATAATTTTATTCATGCTTCCACATTTACCATTCTGGTCTTCATTTACCGTCTCACCAGAAAGAAGCGGCACTTTTTTCGGATCCAGATTCAGATCTTTCATTAAATTATCATAGACAATTTTTACTTTTTTAGGCCAAAGTGTATCACCGGTGTTAGATTCTCCCTGATGCAGTAAAATACCTTTAATAACTCCTTTTTTTTGTGCAATTTTTGCCATCTCAACTAGCCTCGCATACGGATTTCCGTCGTATTCCTTAATCATACCCTTCATCCATTCAGGCGCTGTTGCTATATATTCTGCCGATTTATCTTTATCAAAAAGCTCAATTTTACAACCTCCAACTGCTACATTGATAACGCCTACTTTTACTTTTTTAGGAAGATTAGCAATTAGGTTTCTTCCAAAATAATCAACAGGCGTTAGCCCGGTATTACATCGGCATAAAGGCGGGACTGCGGTATACCAGTTTCCCATTTTACGTCCTGTCTCCGGGCAGCTTACCGCTGCCAAGACCTGAAACCTGTCATCAATTCCTACTTTGTCCTGAGCTTCTATTTTAGCATATCCTTCCATATTAGACTGGCCAAAACTTAAATAAACATGAAAATCAGGATCCTGAGAGTATCCTCTTTGTGCTATTGAAAAAAGGATAGCAAATGCGAAAAATTTAGTTATTAATTTCATACAGCTATTTTTATTATCAAAAATCATTAAAATCTTATTTAAATAAATCCAGATCGACTGCTTCTCCCATCCTAAGATAACCTGATTCGTTTGGATGCAAAAAGTCGCCGTCATGCATATCTGATAAAATAGTTTTGGAGCCCATTCCTGAAGCCATTTCTTTATCAAAATCAATTACAGCATCAAAGGCATTACTGTTTCGAATCCATTCGTTTACAATATCTCTTGCTTCCTGTCTGTGAGGGGCGTCATAAAACGATTTCTGAAAAGGTAAAATAGTACATCCATATACTTTTATTCCTTTGGCATGTGCTTTATCAATCATGACTTTATAAGCTTCGATCAGTTCCTGAGCTTTAAGAGGAGCATCTTCAGGATTTTTAATTCCTCCAATATCATTTACGCCTTCAAGAATCATTAACCATTTTGTGCCTTTTTGAGATAATACATCCCTGTCAAAACGATTCAGCGCTGTTGGCCCTAATCCGCCTTTAACCACACAATTTCCTCCTATTCCTAAATTCAAAACCCCTATGTGGTCTGTTTTTTTATTGGCCAGTAATCTGGCAGATAAAATGTCCGTCCATCTGTTTTGTTTGTTTGTTCCTGATCCGCGCCCATCAGTAATAGAATTTCCAAGACATACAATATTGGCACAGCTATCATTATTGACATCTATTCCCATAATAGAGTACCAGTGATCCGTTTTTATGGCACCTGAAAAAGCTGCATTGGCAATGTTATCACCCTGTAAAATATAAGAAGTTGTCCTGGAGCCCGGATGGCCTGATGTTTTATGGGATGCAGCTCCATAATGAATGGTAATGGCTAAAAGCTGTCCCGGTTTTAAATCAAAATCAAAGGCATCTGAAAAAACTTCCTGTTCGGGATTCATTGTTATTTCAGGATTTCCGTTGAAACTTAATATTTTTTGCGTTGTCGGATCAATCTCAGGAGCAGTAACCACATTTGCAACACTTACCGATTTTAAAACAGTTGGCTGATCACTAAATATATTAGAGAAACGCATACGCAGCTGCTTTCCTCCTATTGAAACCCTTATAATCTGTCGAATCGTATTCTCTGCGAGACCCGGTTCCGGGGGCATGTTATTAGGCTCTACCAGCATTTGCGCTGTTGCCCATGTACCTACCCAATTTTTATCTGTTCTTTGTGTACTGACTTGACTAGATTTACAACTAACAATAAAAATGAGCAGATTTAATAAGGCCAGAATCGATATTATTTGTCTTTTTTTCATGGTTTATCAGTTTACATTATTACCAAATTTGAAAAATTTCAAAATAGTGTATATAAAGTTATCGTATTGATTATATTTTTTTGATTACCTGTTATGAATCACAGAAAATCTTTATTTAGATGAAATTGCATAATAATTTTATTGAAATTACACTAAATACAGATTTCTATATTATTTACAAGTAGTATTTGAAAACGGCTAATTAATGATAACTTCTGTTAATTCAAATCTGAATCATTTGCGTGACTGACTAAATGCAACTACCAATCATTCAGAATTTAAAAGCCGAGGGAATTACCCCCCGGCTTATAACTTTTAAAACTTAGAACTAATTATGAGAAGGTATTCAGTAGACTTACACTAAAATAATTATTTCTATATTCATATATTAAAAACATTAATTGTAACCTGGATTCTGGTATTTAGCTTTTTCTTCAGCAGTCATCTCCATACCATCTAACTGACCTTGCGGAATTGGTCGTAAATAATGATACTTTTCGATTGTTCTGGTAACAACTACCGGAGTATGATCACCAACAGCTATTCCACCTATTGTATATTTACCTGCAAGCTCATTCCATTTTTGAGTTCTCACTAAATCATACCAACGATATCCTTCACCAAAATATTCACGGGAACGTTCAGCTAAAATATAATTGATGTCAATTACAGCAGGCGTTGTACTTGTTAACAAAGCACTATTATCCGCAGTTTTTGCAACCCTTCCATTATTATCCCAACGCCATTTACCAGCACGGGCACGAATTACATTTATAAGATCTCTTGCAGTCATACTACCTGTTGCACCTTTTACTGCAGCTTCCGCAGCAACAAAATAAAATTCAGAAAATTTAGCAATAGGGAATGGTCTTGTGCTGCCTGCATTTGGCTGTCCTAATCCTCCATTATTATCAGTACGGTATGGTCCTAATTTCCAGAAGCCAGGGAATGTTCTTCTACTTATCCCTTTTGGCGAAATCACATAATCAGCTCTTCCGGGTAAAACTCCTGCGCCAACATTGCTTGGAGATGTTGCAGAATAAGTAATTGGCGTTGCAGGCTCATCATTAAGGAAAGTTAAAATTGCCTCACCTGGGTGAACTGGTAAACCATTAGCATTATTAAGCGTTCCTAAATCTGTTAGACCTGTTCCGCTTAAGTTCCAGTTTCCACGATATACAGTAGAAAAAGTTCCATCATATCTTGAATCATTTGTCTTATCAGCAAAAGTATTAGTAAATACTTCAATAGGTGGTGCCATCCTTACCCAAGGGCGGCCTAAGAATTGGTCAGCTGCACGTTGTACACTCGAAACTGATTTTGCATCTGCTGGATTTGTACTTCTGATAGACGTATAATCCCATGTTACCATCCAACCTGCAAAATTATCCGGTGAACCTCCACTACCGCTTGTAAGACTTCCTCCATTATAATATTCACTTGCCTGAGTATGGTCTGCATAAAGCATAACTTCTTTATTGCGATCGTTTGACCCTAAGTTTACATCATAATAATATGGCAGTAACTGATACGTTGTTCCTGCACCATTAATACCTGCTAATGATATATTATATGCCTGCTGAAAATACCATTGAGCATCATGTCCATCTGGATCTACTCTTGGTGTTTCAGGATAAGTAGGAATATCATTTGGGTTTTGTAGCCACCATCCATAAGTAAGGTAAGCTTTGGCTAATATCAAACGCGCCACGGTCTTTGTTACAGTTCCTGTTAATCTTGGAGCATCAGGTAATTCATTTATAGCAGCCACAAGATCAGGAAAGATAGCTCTGGTGTAAACTTCAGTTACTGTATTTCGCTTTGAATATCTTGAAGGTTTGCTATTAAATTTCAATTCTCCTGCTCCTAAATCTAAAGGTACGCCTCCAAAGTTCTGCACCAATAAAAAATAATCAAAAGCCCTAAAAAATTTAGACTCAGCTATTAAACTGCTTGCAACACCTACTGCTGCACCATTTTCAATAATTCCACTTGCTGTATTAATATCACTATAAGAATTGTTCCAAACTACATCAGCTCTGCTTGAACTAGGAGTTATAACACCTACACCTGACAAATCATGATCTTTGAAATTTCCATCAGCTTGTTGTCCATATGTATGTTCATCAGTACCTGTCTGAACAGAATTGTAATAATATGCCTGACCGTATATCCATCGTAAGTGTGCATAATGTGAAGTTAAACCTTGTAATACACCAGATTCTGTCTTAAAATAACCTGGTTCGTAAAAATCATGTGGTTTTTCTTCCAGAATATCAGAGCAGCCTGTAAAAGAGAACAAAACTACTGATCCTATAATTAAATTTTTAAAAATATATCGTTTCATGGTTGTTCCTGATTAAAATGTTAAATTAAGTCCAAATAAATAATTTCTGGTAGTAGGTGTATTGGTTCCAATAACCAAAAATCTACGTTGGTAAGAAGCTACAGCCTGATTTTCGTCTCCAAATGAATTTGTTTCAGGATCCATACCAGACATTTTATGGTAAGGAGAGAAAAATACAAAAGGATTTTGAGCCGTAACATAAAGTCTAAGCCTTTCAATACCTAAATCTCTCATAAACTGCTGATCTAATGTGTACCCTAGTGTTAATGCTCTGATTTTTACATACGATGCATCAAAATAACTCATAGTTGACATATATTTTGGGTTATCACCACTTCTTAACCCTTTTGGGTTAGGATATTCTGCATCTCTATTATCCGGTGTCCAGTAATCAACATCTACATTACTTCTTCTGCCATTAAGAAGGTTAAGGTAACTAGCTCCTCCATATAAAGTACTTACTAGTACACCTCCACTTTTAAATGCTCCAACAGCAGAAAAATCAAAACCTTTATAGCTTAAGTTAGTATTAAAACCTCCCTGAAAGTCTGGATCGGTTTCAATTATTTGCCTGTCACTTGCATTGATTGCACGAGTCGGCGAACCATCTGGATTGTAAGTTCCATTATACTTAACCTGAATAGATCCTACAACAGTTCCCGGGTCATTAATGCCGTATTTCTGGTTTGGCTCCAATATTGACATATATGGATCTCCCTCTTTCCAAAGACCAACTTTCTCATAATCATAAATTGAATTGATATTATATCCTACAAACCATGAGTTTCCTTCATCTCTTGTAGCTCCTGAAGCTAGTTTAACAAGCTTATTTTCATTAGCATATAAGTTAAAACCAACTGACCAACTAAAGCCTTTAGGATTATCCAGAATAACTCCATTCAAAGATATTTCATAACCTTTGTTTTCACTTTCTCCAACATTTGCGACATAACTCGCAACACCAGATGTTACTGGTAGATTTACTCTTTGTAAAAGGTCTTTAGTGTTTGTTTTATAATATTCAATTGTACCGGACAAACGATTGTTAAAGAATCCAAAATCCAATCCATAGTTCCATGTTGTTGAATATTCCCATCCTAAGTCTGCATTAGGTAACTCTGTAACATAAACGCCAGTCGAATTTGTATTTCCAAAATTATAAGGTCTGGTACTTAAGGATCCTAAAGTAGAATATGGGTTTATAGCCTGATTAGAAGTTTCACCATAACCAGCACGTAATTTCAAAAGATTTAACCATGAAAAGTTTTTCATAAAAGATTCATTAGAAACTGTCCAACCTACAGATACTGCCGGATAAGTTACCCATTTATTTCCTTCAGACAATCTTGAAGAACCATCCGAACGAACTGTTCCTGAAATAAAGTATTTATTATCATACGAATACATTGCTCTTGCCATGTAAGAACTTAAACCCCATTGAGTATAATCCTGCTCTTCAGGTTTAATAATGATTGGCTCTTCACTCTGAGCCATGTTATAAAACTGAAATGCATCAGAAGTAATTCCTCTTCGTGTTATTCTTGAAGTATTTCCTGTGTATTGCTCATTTGAATATAATGCAACAAAATTTATAGTATGTTTGTCTGCAAAAGTCTTGTCATACGTCAGTAAGTTTTCAACAAGCCATTGAGTTGACAATTCATTTCTTATTGCTGCTTCTGATAATGTAGTAGGATTTACATCAAATACTCCCTGACCTTCATAATATCCGCCGTTGGATACACGAAAATTTAATCCGGTATTCATACGATATTTTAAACCCTCTACCCCAGGAATTTTCAATTCAGCAAAAATATTATTGTAAGAACTAAAAGCTTTGGTTAAGTTTACATAAGATTCTCCCAGATTGTTAATTGATTCTCTTGTATATACCCAGTTTTCGTCAGCAGCCATTCTAACAGTTCTTTTTAATGATCCATCAGGATTATATGGATTTGCTAAAGGTGAAGTCCCCAAAGCAGTACCAGTACCAATGTTATCACCGTTAGTAATAGAATAATTACTATTGGTATTAAACCCTAAACGAAGTACTTTTCCTATTTGTTGATCTAAACCTGCTCTAAGAGTATAACGTTCAAAACTTTGACCTGGCAATACAGCATCTTCTTTATAATAACCCAAACCAGCATTATAAGCTCCACCTTCACTTCCTCCTGAAACGCTTATATCATGACTAATCATTTCACCAGCCCCGTAAAGACTATCCTGCCAGTTAGTATTGTTATTATTTGATTCATCTAATCCATTAGTATATAAACCAGCAGCGGTACGAAGTGCACTGAATTTTGCACCGTCCATCATATCATATTGACTAAAAACTTGTTTGATACCTGTAAAACCATTGTAATTAAAAGTAGCTTTTTGATTTTTACGCCCTTTGTTACTTGTAATTAATATAACACCATTCGCACCACGTGATCCATAAATAGCAGTAGCAGAAGCATCTTTCAAAATATCAATAGATTTTATATCAACAGGATTGATATCACCTATCTGACCAGCAAAAGGCACACCATCAAGAACAATCAATGGATCATTACTTCCTGTAAGAGATCTTGTACCACGTATACGAATCTGCATAGCAGCTCCGGGTTTTGAAGAAGTTTGTAACAATTCAACCCCAGCTAATCTTCCTTGTAATGCCTGTGTTACGTTAGACGATTGTACTTCATTTAATTCCTTACCTCCAATTGAAGCTACAGAACCAGTTACCGCTTCTTTTCTTTGTGTACCGTATCCAATAACCACAACTTCTTTTAAAACGCCTGATTCTTCTTCAAGCTTTACGTTGATTTGGTTTTGTCCATTTACAGCTACTTCTTTGCTTTTTAAACCGATAAAGCTAAAAACAAGTACTCCGTTTGAAGGAACATCGATAGAGTAAGTACCATCAAAACCTGTACTTACGCCAGTTTTAGTACCCTTTAAATTTACATTAGCCCCAGGGATAGGACCATTTGCATCCGATACTGTCCCTTTGACTTTCGTTTGCGCACCCGCATGGAGTGATAAGCCAAACATTAAGATCAAAAAACAAAAGCATTTTAAATGCTTCGATTTAATTGTAACAAAATAGTTAGTCATAAAAATTGATTTAAATTAAAATTCATTTTGGTTTAGTCATAAGTGTATTTAAAACAAATGTAGAAAAAAACAATCAACACACAATCGGTTGTTTATTTTTTTTTTTAAATTATTAATAATTATATCCAAATAAAAAACATTGTACATAATATAATGCTAAAAAAAATAAATTATATGTAATTTAAAACCGATTTTGAGTTTAAAAATAATAATTTAGAAGTAAATACTTTAATTAGATAAATAAATCATAAATATTAGACTTTATCAAAAACCCTGAAATTAAAAAGTAAAGTATTGTTAAAATAAGCTACAAAACAGGCTATATAATTGATTTCTTAATAAATATGTAAAATGATGTGCTTAATTCCCAATAAAGAATTTAAAAAACAAATACAATCGGTTGCTCATTTAAATAAAAAAGCTCCTATACAAAAGAGCCTTTTAAAAGTCATAATTTTTATGATGTTATGATATAAATTTATGGGAATGAATTATCTAATCATATTTTTTAGCTGTTCAAATGATAAACGTTTCATAGCTATCAATATGTATTAATCATTTTTTCTAAACTATAAGCTATTCAGCTATTCTTCTTATGCCATAAGAATCTATTGTAACAATTTTGCCGCTTTTCATATAATCTATTTTAATACACTTTATATTTCTCAAATCCTGTTTAGAAGTCAAAAATGTGGGATCATGATAAAACAAATACCATTCATTATCTAACTGATATATAGAATGGTTTAAATTCCTGCCTGCAAATGGATTAAATATTCTTCCCTTATATGTAAAAGATCCATAAGGATTATAGCCAATTGCATAGAAAATAAAAGTACTGTCTTGCATTGAATAAGAAAAGTAAAATTTACCATTATACTCATGAATCCATGAAGCTTCGAAAAAATGTTGGTAATTATTTGAAGATAGCATAACAGCTCCTTTTTCGTCCAGAATTTTAATTTCTTTGAGATCTTCAGCAAGTTCCAAAATATCATCTGCTACCATTTCTACTATAGTATCCAATTATTTTTTTACTTCTTTTAACTTCAGTACGCTATCATACGCTTTCTTAGGTTTTAAATCTTTATCAAATAGTAATGGGTAATTTGTCCTTCCTTTTATTGGCCAGTCATTTAACCAGGACTGACCATCATGAACACCCCAAAATGTTACCCTGCTGATTTTATCTTTATGCTTTAAAAACAATTTAAAGATTGACGCATAACGCTCAGCTAGTTTCACCTGAACTGAATCGGGAAGTTTTTCCGGATATGGATTCATTTTTGCACTTCCTTCAAAATTTTGATTTACATCTGCGCCTTTTAAATCCCAGGGATTTGGCAAAACGGTGATATCTAATTCTGTAAAAGCAACTTTTAAGCCCAAAGCAGAATACGCTAAAATACTTTCTTCGATCATTTCTATAGAAGGACTTTCTAATCGCCAGTGAGCCTGTATTCCTACTCCATCAATTTTTCCTCCTCCGGCTTTGATTTTTTTGATCAGATCAATATTGCCTTTTCTTTTTGCAGGCTCTTCATTATTATAATCATTATAATACAAATCTACTTTTGGATCTGCAGCAGCTGCCAGTTTAAATGCATCAACAAGATATTGCTCTCCAAGTGCCTTCAGAAAAACTGATTTTCTTAATGTTCCATCTTCGTTCAAAGCTTCATTGACAACATCCCAGGAATCAATTCGTCCTTTGTATTTAGAAACAATTGTCGTAATATGATCTTTCATAAAAGCTTTCATTTCTGTACTGTCTTTAATTTCTGCCATCCATGGGGCCAATTGACTGTGCCAGATTAGAGTATGCCCATGTATGAACATTTTATTCTTCTCTCCATATCCCACAAATTTATCAGACAAGGTAAAATCATACTTATCCTTCGAAGGATGCAAAAACATCGATTTCATGATATTCTCTGCAGTAATAGCATTAAATTCTTTTTTGATTAAAGAATCTTCTTTTGCATTTTTTTCTTCAATCTGATTTAAATCCAGAGCAGTACCAATATAAAAGTCTTTTTTGTAACTGTCTTTCAATGAAATACCATTTTTTTCTTTTTTTTGTGCATTACAGCTTGTGAAAATGATTAGAGGTAAAAGCAGTAAATAATGATTAATTAATTTCATTTTATGGTTTTTAAGGTTGATAGTTTTGTATTTTGATTTCTTGTACAGTTTTTATTTGTCTTTTAATACAATCAGTAAGTAACAATTGCGATTTTTAGCTTATCTATTTTTAATTTCCGGGTGCAAAAGGGAATTTTAATGATTTAAAATAATCTAACGATTGTGTTGGTTTCTCTACTTCAACAGGCAATTCCTTACCCGAATATTGCTGAAAATAAAGCAGACATGCATCCCTCCACCATTTTGCTTCTTTATACTGAATTTCTAATAACATCTGAACTTCTTTGAAACGTTCGTTATCAATATATTTTTCAGTTTTATTCCATGTATTTTGCATACTTTTTACCTGATCGACACCTTCCTGATACTTCAAAGCTAAACCATTCCAAAGCGTTTGCCCGTTTTTTAATCTATAATCCCAGGATAGATGATGAAACCATAGCAAATCTTTTTCAGGACATGTCTTTACATTATCAAACAATTTTTCTACTTCAGGAGCATATTGTGATGTTGCATTTGTTCCGGTTTTAGACCGGTCAAAACCTATTCCGTTTTTATCTGCTTTATGATAATACACCGGATTCCATTCCGGCCTTGATAAATTAGAAACCCACGGCCCCGGGCCGTAATGATGCCCTGTATCCATAATATGATGTAATCCGAGTGGCGTCATATAATTAACAACTGCTTCACGCGATTCAATCATCATCTTTTTAATTGGGGTGATGAAATTTTCATCGTTCGAAAACGTACATCTCAGCCATTCATCAGCAATAACTTCAGAATCTAAATTTGGGTTCCAGGCCAGCCTTCCAAAGCCATACCAGTTTGCCTGAGCAAAAGGGTGACCGGTCCAGTTTAAATCGTTCCCAATATTGGAAACTCCTGCAATACCTGTTAATTTCGTTTTTGTATAAGACCCCTCAACTACTTTAGCAACTGTTGTTCCTTTTCCGTTTTGATAAGTATCTGCTTCTAAAACTTCCTGAAATAATTTAGGCAGAAAAACCAAATGTGTGCTAAAACCTAAGTATTCCTGAGTAATTTGAAATTCCATCATTAATGGCGTTTTAGGCATAGCCCCAAACATAGGATGAAAAGGTTCGCGTGGCTGAAAATCGATTGCTCCGTTTTTTACCTGAACGATTACATTCTCTTTGAATTTTCCGTCGTAAGGGACAAATTCAGCATAAGCTTGTTTTGCCCTGTCATTGGCATCGTGTTCAGAATAAACAAAAGCTCTCCACATAATCACGCCGCCAAATGGCGCAACGGCATCGGCAAGCATATTGGCGCCGTCAACATGATCCCTTCCATAATTTTGTGGTCCTGGCTGACCTTCTGAATTCGCTTTTACAAGAAAGCCCCCAAAATCCGGAATTCTTTTATAAATTTCTTTGGCTTTATCTTTCCACCAATTTACAACACCAGCATCTTTTGGATCTGCAGTTTTTAATCCTCCAATTTCAATTGGTGCTGAAAAGCGCGCTGTTAAATAAACTTTTATTCCGTACGGTCTAAACACCTTGGCCAAAGCTTCAACCTTTTCTAAATATTGAGGCGTTAAGATTAGAGCGTTTGCATTTACATTGGTCAAAACGGTTCCGTTTATTCCAATTGATGCATTTGCTCTGGCATAATCAACATATCGCTGATCAATAAAACCAGGGAGTTTTTGCCAGTTCCATAATGAAAACCCGGCGTAGCCACGCTCTACAGTGCGATCTAGATTATCCCAGTGATTTAAAATCCTGATATTTGTTTTTGGTGCATCAGCAATATTTAAATTTTGTATTGGTTTATTTGTCTGGATTAATCGCAAAAAATGATAAACACCGTATAAAACTCCAATATCTTTTTTACCAGTAATAACAATATGTTTTTTATTACTTACAGAAATCGATTTGATAATAAAACCTTCATCATTTATAAGATCGAAACCAGACCCAATTGCTTTTTGAATTTCAGGACTTAAGGCCAATTTTGAACCTAAAATTATAGTATTATTCCCTTCTAATTTTGCTGCTGCCTGCATTTTATTTCCAAGCATATCATTCAAAGCAGTATGCAATTCATTTTCAGCAATTTTTAAAGTTTCTGTGTTTTCTAATACTACTATCCCTTTAATATTTGATACGTAATCTGAAATTGTTTTTGAATTAGTTTTCTTTTCATATTGCAACCACAATTTGTAATCTTGCTGTGCCAATGCCGGACAACAAAATACAAAAAACAATACGCTCAATTTGAAAAAAGTCTTCTTTATAGGTTTCATTATTCTTCTGTTTACTGCTTAATTAGCTACAAACATCATCTTATTGATAAACTGATTATTTAGCAATATAAATACTAAAAAAATACAGTATTAAAAATATCAAAGTGTTCGCAATCGGTTGTGCTAAAATACAAAAATAAAGCAATTAAAAAATAAAAAATAGGTTTTATGCTGTATTATTAAAAATTAACAGCACAAATCCTGTATAGAAGAGTACAAAATATTTAAAAAAATCGGCTCATACAAAGACATCGTAATGACCTAGATAGTTTGTCATACAATATTTAAATCTTTTTGGACGATTCACGTATAAGCACCTGCGTATTTAAGAATGTAATTTCTTTCGCATCCTCTTCTTTATCAGATTTAAGATTTTTAATAATTAATTCGGCGGCAGCTTTACCCATTTTCTCAGCTGGATGTGTGATAGTAGAAATGTTAGGCTCAATTATTTCAGAGATAGGGTCATTATTGAATCCAATTACCGCAAATTGATCAGGCACCTTAATCCCTCTTTTTTTTGCGGTTTGAACTGCGCTTACTGCAAGAATATCTCCTGGAGCAAAAAGTCCGTCTGGTGGTGATTTCAAGTCAAACAACTGATTACAGGCTGTTACACCATCCTCGTAAGTCATTTCCTTTAAACTAATAATAAGATTTTCTTCAACGGGAATGCCATGCTCAGATAAAGCATCGATATACCCTCTTTTACGTTCATTGTAAAGTGTCCCAAATTCTGATCCGGCAGTTAAATGAGCAATTCTTTTACATCCCTGCTCTACAAGATGTTTTGTCGCCTTATATCCCGCTAAGTAATTATTGATTACAACACGAAAAGTATCATAATCTTTAGGTACCCTGTCAACAAAGACTAAAGGAATATTATTATTTGAAAATTGTTTAAAATGTGAAGTATCTTTAGTTTCCATTGCAAGCGAACAAATAACGCCACTTACCCTATTACTGTATAAAGACTTGGCCATATCGACCTCCATCTGGTATGAATCATGCGATTGCATAATAATGACGGAATAATTAGATTTTTGAGCGGTAATCTCAATTCCACTAATTAATGATGATAAAAATGGCTGTGTCACGGTTGGGATCAAAATCCCAATGGTTTTCGTTACATTACCACGAAGTCCTGCCGCTAAAGTATTAGGCACAAACCCCATTTCTTTAGCTGTCTGTTTTACTTTTTTAATTGTTTTCTCACTTATGCTGTGATGGTCTTTTAAAGCCCGCGAAATTGTTGATGCTGCAAGATTCAGTTTTTCTGCAATATCATAAATTGTTACGTGTCTGTGTTCTTCCATGAATTAGAGTAGTAAATAGACGTAAATGTACTTATTTTAATGTTAAAAAATCAATACTTCATTTATTTAGGATATTAAAAGAGTTATTTTGAAAATTTTATATGTGAATATATTAAATTATTATTTTTTAAAATATCTCTTTGCACATAATTTTTTTATTTTAAAAAAAAGTTATTCCTTTACACAATCGGTTGTTTAAATTATTAGTATTTAATTAAGTTCCCATCTTTATAAAATATAGTTTATGAAAACAAAAAAAATCACAACTGTAATTGCACTGATCATTTCATGCTATTGCTTAGCACAAGAAAAGGATAAATTCCGGTTTCAAAATACCAAATTAAGTTTTGAAGAACGGGTAAATGATCTTGTAAGCCAGTTAACATTAGAGGAAAAAGTATCACAGATGTTAAATTCGTCTCCGGCAATCCCAAGACTGGCAATACCGGCATACGATTGGTGGAACGAGACTTTACATGGGGTTGCCAGAACTCCTTTTAAAACAACTGTCTATCCTCAGGCAATAGCAATGGCAGCCACATTTGATAAAAATTCACTTTTTAAAATGGCAGACTATTCGGCACTTGAAGGAAGAGCTATTTACAATAAAGCCGTCGCAGCTGGACGAACCAATGAACGTTATTTAGGTCTCACCTACTGGACACCTAATATTAATATATTTCGCGATCCACGCTGGGGACGCGGACAGGAAACCTATGGTGAAGATCCGTATCTTACAAGTATTCTGGGCGATTCGTTCGTAAAAGGCCTTCAGGGAGATGATCCTAAATACCTAAAAGCTGCTGCATGCGCCAAGCATTATGCCGTGCATAGCGGACCTGAATCTTTACGCCATACTTTTAATGTTGATGTAACCCCATATGAACTTTGGGATACCTACCTGCCTGCCTTTAAAAAATTAGTAACCGACTCTAAAGTGGCCGGCGTAATGTGTGCTTATAATGCTTTCAGGACACAGCCATGTTGTGCCAGCGATATATTAATGAAAGATATTTTAAGAAACCAATGGAAATTTGATGGCTATGTGACCTCGGACTGCTGGGCAATCGATGATTTTTTCAAAAACCATAAAACACATCCTGATGCTGAGTCCGCCTCAGCAGACGCTGTTTTTCACGGAACAGATATTGACTGTGGTACTGATGCTTATAAAGCTTTAGTACAAGCTGTAAAAAACGGAAAAATAAGTGAGAAACAAATTGATATCTCTGTAAAACGTCTTTTTATGATTCGTTTCAGGCTTGGAATGTTTGATCCTGTTGAAATGGTAAAATATGCACAGACACCGGACTCTGTTTTAGAAAGCACTGCACATCAACAGCATGCTTTAAAAATGGCAAGACAATCCATGGTTTTGCTTCGAAATGAAAAAAATGTATTACCACTAAATAAAAAACTGAAAAAGATTGTGGTACTGGGTCCTAACGCAGATAACTCCATATCTATTTTAGGGAATTACAACGGAACTCCCAACAAGCTAACAACAGTTTTAAAGGGAATTAAAGAAAAAGTAGGTCCTAATACGGAAATCGTTTATGAAAAAGCAGTAAACTTTACAAATGACACTTTATTAGTATATCAGAATCTTAAAAATCAATACGCTTACGAAGGAAAACAGGGCTTTAAAGCCGAATATTTTAATAACAAAAATCTTTCCGGTGAACCTGAAGCTGTAAGAACAGAACCAGAAATCAACAACTTTTGGCAGGAAGGCGAAGTTGTTATAAAAAACATTAAAGCGAACCAATTTTCTGCACGCTATACTACAAACTTTACAGCAGAAAAGGATGGCTCCATTACTTTTGAACTTAGTGCAGATGATGGATATCGTTTTTTAATAGATGGAAAAGAAGTTATAAACGCATGGGAAAGAAACAGATGGGGAGAAAAAACATTTAAATTAATTACGAAAAAAAATACTGTTTATAAATTGGTTTTAGAATACTGGCAGGGTGAAGGAAAAGCCAATGTTGCATTGAATACTGGTAATTTTGAAAAAACGGATTTCAAAAAAATAGTGGATAACAATAAAGACGCCGATGCATTCATCTATGTTGGCGGGATATCCCCACAACTGGAAGGCGAAGAAATGCCTGTAAACTTTCCAGGCTTTGCCGGTGGTGACCGTACCTCTATCCTACTTCCAAAAGTCCAGACCGAGTTAATGAAAGCTTTGAAAACCTCTGGAAAACCAGTCGTTTTTGTCATGATGACAGGCAGCGCTATAGCCATCCCTTGGGAGGCGGAAAATATTCCGGCAATACTCAATGCATGGTATGGAGGCCAGGCCACTGGAAATGCTGTGTCTGATATCCTTTTCGGAGATTATAATCCTGCAGGAAGACTACCTGTTACATTTTATAAAAGCGATTCAGACCTGCCTGCTTTTGTTGATTACAACATGGATAACAAAACGTATCGTTATTTTAAAGGTAATCCATTATATGGTTTCGGATATGGGCTTAGTTATACTTCATTTAAATACGATCAGTTAAAAGTACCCTCCAAAATAAAAAAAGGACAGCCCGTTTTAGTTTCTGTCAAAATAACAAATACCGGAAAATCGGAAGGAGAAGAAGTTGCCCAATTGTATATTATCAACCAAAACCCATCTGTAAAAACACCTTTAAAAAGCCTCAAAGGATTTGAAAGACTTAATTTAAAATCAGGTGAAAGCAAAATAATCAGTTTCACACTTTCTCCTGAAGATCTTTCTTCAATTACTGCAGAAGGTAACCTGAAACAATTTTCCGGAAAAATAAAACTTGCTATCGGAGGCTGTCAGCCAGATGAAAAAAATGAAATAAAAAACAATATTGTAACCCAGATTATTCAAATAGACTAATAATAAATCTAAGTTTAATAACAACTCAAGATTACATTAATTAACAAAAAATGAACAAGACAATAGACCAGTTATCTGCGGATAATATTAGAGCATTAGCCATTTCAATGGTAGAAAAAGCAAATTCAGGCCACCCAGGCGGATCTATGGGCGGAGCCGATTTTATGCATATCCTTTATACAGAATATTTAAAATACGATCCATCAGACATGCAGTGGATTTTCAGGGATCGTTTTTTTATGGATGCGGGGCATCTTTCGGCTTTAATGTATGCCCAGTATCATTTGTTAGGCAATTATGAAAAAACAGATTTAGAGAATTTTAGACAATGGGGTTCTGTTACGCCAGGACATCCTGAAATTGACGTAAAAAGAGGTATAGAAAATACATCAGGCCCTTTGGGTCAGGGTCATGTTATGGGTGTAGGTGCCGCTATTGCAGCGAAGTTTTTATCTGCCAGATTTAATAATTTATTCGATCATAAAATTTACGGATTCATAACTGACGGAGGCGTTCAGGAAGAGATTTCTCAGGGAGCAGGTCGTATTGCAGGGCATTTAGGACTAAATAATTTCATTATGTTTTATGATTCAAATGATGTACAGCTATCGTCAATGACTGATGAAGTTACGACTGAGGATACTGCTATGAAATACGAATCCTGGGGATGGAAAGTCATTACTATCGATGGTCATAGCCATACTCATATCCGTTCTGCGCTCAATGCCGCTCATGCAGAATTAGAAAGGCCTACACTTATTATTGGAAGAACCATTATGGGTAAAGGATGCGTTACAGCTGATGGAGAAATGTACGAAGGACAGTGTGAACTGCACGGAAAACCAATTGGCGGTACAAAAGCATGTTTTAAATCAACATTACTCAATTTAGGAGCAAATCCGGAAGATTCATTTGCTGTTTACGAAGACGTTGCTGCGCATTACAAAAACGTCTTAGCCAGAAAAACAGCAGAAGCAGCAGAAACAAAAACAAAAATTGCTGCCTGGGAAAAGCAAAATCCTGAACTGGCAAAAAAAATCCAGCAGTTTTTTAATGGTGACCTGCCGGAACTTGATTTCAGCTCGATAGCACAAAAAGCCAATTCGGCTACACGCGATGCTTCGGCAGCAGTTTTGGGATATCTGGCTGAAAATGTAGAAAATATGATTGTTTCTTCTGCCGATTTATCCAATAGTGACAAAACTGATGGTTTCTTAAAAAAATCTTCGGTTCTGAAAAAGGATGATTTTAGCGGTGGATTCCTTCAGGCTGGAGTTGCAGAACTTACTATGGCTGCAATCGCAAACGGAATCGCCCTTCACGGGGGAGTTATTCCGGTTGTAGCTACCTTTTTTGTGTTTTCTGATTATATGAAACCTGCTATTCGACTTGCAGCAATTCAGGAACTTCCTGTAAAATATGTATGGACCCATGATTCCTTCCGCGTAGGCGAAGACGGACCAACGCATCAGCCAATTGAACAGGAAGCTCAGATTCGATTATTAGAAAAAATCAAAAATCACTCCGGAGATCAAAGTTTATTAGCTTTACGACCAGCTGATGCTATTGAAACTTCTATAGCATGGCAAATGGCTTTGGAAAATAAAAAAACGCCAACGGGATTAATTCTTTCGAGACAAAACATTACCGACATTCCAACTTCAGGAAATTCAAGATTTGAAGAAGCTTCCAGAGCAAAAAAAGGAGGCTATCTTGTAAAAGCTGTTGAAAACCCGGATATTACTTTAATAGCAAATGGATCTGAAGTAGCTACTCTTATTGAAGCAGCAACTGAATTAGAAAGCAGCATTAAAATAAAAATAAATGTGGCCTCTATAATTTCTGAAGGACTTTTCAGGTCACAGCCAAAAGAATATCAGGAAAGTATTATTCCAACAAACGGATTAGTATTCGGACTGACAGCGGGTCTTCCGGTTAATCTGGAAAATCTAGCGGGAAGCCGTGGAAAAGTTTTCGGACTGGATCATTTTGGTTACTCTGCTCCTGCTAATATTTTGGATGAAAAATTTGGTTTTACGAGTAAAAATGCCTGCGATGAAATCATTAAATATTTAGATGCAAATAAGTCAAACTAAATAAAAATTAAAAAATGATTTAACAGAAACTACAATTATTCTATTTTACTAATGAGCCTTCAAATCGATGAATTTGAAGGCTTTTTTTATTTCGTTTTTTGGTGTAAATCACACTCCTTTTTTATACGATTTTTTGAAAATTAAATTAATCTTAAAAAACAAAAAACTGGCGTCTTCGCAATTAATTTAGTAACTTGTAGTAGTTAAGTTATATTTTGCACTGAATTTAGTTCTGGATGACATTAAAGAAATGTCATGCCATACAGCCCATAGCAACGATAAAAAAATATATCGTTCTTATTCCTGCAAATGCAGAGCGTGAGCCAGGATTTTTCCTTTCTCTTCTAAAAGTCTGGAACATTGGCAAAAATTCAGGAGCAAGAATGAGTTTCTATGCCAATGAAAAAACGAACCAGATTTTAAAAAGCATTATTAAAAAAGCTAATATTGAAGCCGTTTTTAATACTATTACAACATGGGAAGAAGGTCAGCAGGCAGCTTTTAGTTTAGAAGATGACGAAGGTTTGATAATGCTAATGGCAGAGAGAGGTATGGAGTCTTATTTTTCGCAAATGCAAAAAGTCCCGGAAATATTAAACAAAAACCTCAGCAACAATAAATTATATCCTTATTTATCCTTTTTCAAAAACTGATAATACAGTAACCGAAAAAAAGAGCTGTGAGTAATCTGGATGATTTTGCCGATATTGGAAAAATTATTGGAAGGATTTTCAAATAAACCAATACGATTTATACCCTCAGTTAACTAATAATACCTTTCTTTTTATCTTAACTTTGCATTTTAAAATACCGATAATAATTATCAAGTAAAAAATTGAAAATAGAAAAAGTGGAAAATGAACCTGTAAGCTGGACAATATGCCGGGAATGCCAGGGACGCGGAAAAAAAAGCCGAAGAATAAGCAAAAAAACACGGCTTCTTTACCAGATTGCATTGGAGGAATTTCAAAAAATGCAAGGCAAAGGTACAGAACCGCTTCCGCCAAAAGGGAACCTGTATTCATGTCCAGACTGTTCCGGATCTGGGTTAATTACTGCTTCCAACACTCCTGTCGCAGACAAACAATATCCACATATTGCCATTATCGGTGGCGGAATCGGTGGAATTGCTCTTGCGGTGGCATGTTTGCATCGCGGAATTCCTTTCACACTGTACGAACGTGACAAAGACTTTAATGCGCGATCTCAGGGCTACGGACTCACTTTACAACAAGCCAGCAAAGCAATTCAGGGATTGGGGATTTTCTCTTTAAAAGATGGGGTGATTTCAACAAGACATCTGGTTCATACTCCGGATGGAAAAGTAATTGCTGAATGGGGAACCAGAAAATGGCTTCAGTCAGACACAAAAACATCTTTGAAACGTACGAATGTGCATATTGCACGTCAATCATTACGATTAGCTTTACTGGAGCAGCTTGGAGGAAATAATCAAATAAAATGGGGACATCAGTTAATGGATTTTAAGGAGTCTGGAAAAGGTGTTGATCTCAGTTTTCAGGTTGATGGACAAATTAAGAAAACCCAAGCAGATCTTGTAGTTGGAGCCGATGGTATTCGAAGTTCTGTCCGAAGGCTGCTTATTGGAGAAGAAACTACGCCTTTGCGTTATCTGGGATGTATAGTGATTTTAGGCATCTGTCCATTAAGTGCTTTAGAAAATCTTAATAATCCTTTATTAGATTCTGCCACTATATTTCAGACTGCTAATGGCAACGAACGCATCTACATTATGCCTTATTCATCAGATTCAGTAATGTGGCAGCTTAGCTTTCCGATGGCTGAAGAAGAGGCGAAATCATTAAGTACTAAAGGACCTAAGGCTCTCAAAGAAGAATCATGCAGAAGAACACAATGGCATGATCCTGTTCCTCAAATTGTATCAGCAACAGAGGAAAGCTACATTTCCGGATATCCTGTTTATGACCGTGAATTGCTTAAACCCGAATTACTGGAAAAATCAGGATCCGTAACACTGATTGGAGATGCTGCACACCCAATGAGCCCGTTTAAAGGACAGGGTGCCAATCAGGCAATTCTGGACGCACTTACATTGTCAAAAAGCATTTTTAAAGGATGCAGGCCTTCATCTGACTGGAGAAAAGCAGGAATACGAAAAAGTGCATTAATGGAATTTGAATCAGAAATGTTAGAACGCAGTGCAGTTAAAGTACAAGATTCAGCACAAGCTGCTCAGTTCCTGCATTCTGAAATTGTACTTCATGAAAATGATGCGCCGAGGAGATGGTTTAAGAATGACCAATAATATTATTTTTTTTAACTTCTGTTCTTTTACAAGCAATGCTGTCCTTTTTGATGATCCAGTGAAATTTACTAGTCTTTGGATTTTGCTTTAAAATTTAAAAGAAAATGTAATATTTGCCATGCTAAACAGGTAGGAAAATATGAAATTTTGTCCCTTTATTCGGTTCTGATTCTGCATACATTACACCTTGATGATTCATCACAATTCTTTTGCAAAGTGCCAGCCCGATACCGGTTCCCGGAAAAATATGCTGTTCATGAAGACGTTTAAAGATTTCAAAAATCTGATTTTCATAATCTTTTTCAAAACCTATTCCGTTATCAGTAAAAGTAATATGATGGTAATTATCTGAAACAAT
This sequence comes from Flavobacterium flavigenum, assembly GCF_027111255.2. NCBI lineage: Bacteria > Pseudomonadati > Bacteroidota > Flavobacteriia > Flavobacteriales > Flavobacteriaceae > Flavobacterium > Flavobacterium flavigenum. The sequence goes on from NZ_CP114285.2 coordinate 1,159,669, forward strand.
CGCATCTCTGGTAATGTTCTCCAGATAAGTTCGGGTTACAGTTTCAACATTTATTTTAATTTCAGGGCGAGTACCCGCTTTTGTAAATTTAAGAGCATTACTCATCAGATTATAAAACAACTGATTCATCTGCAGTTTTGAAGCATTTACTACCGGCAAACTTTCTACAATTAATGTTGCATTTTTTTCCTGTGCAGCAATTTCAAAGTCATTCCACAAATCTTTAATTACAACGTTTAAATTTACTGGCTTAAATGATTTTTCAGGATTAAGAAGACGTGAAAAGGCAAGCAAATCTGAGATCAACAGGCTCATTCTTGCGCCTGAGGATGCTATTTTGCTTACAATTGTATCAGGATCCATGCTGGATTTTCCATCCTTAAGCAATCCTGCAAAAATTTGAATCTTACGCAGTGGTTCCTGAAGGTCGTGACTTGCAACATAGGCAAATTGCGCAAGTTCATGATTAGAATGTTTAAGGGCATCGTTAGATTTTTCAAGTTCCAAATTTGAAATTTGCAGCTTTTTCAAAGTTGTCTCTAATTCAGATGTCCGCTGTTTTACCTCGTTTTCTAATGCAAGCTGTAACTGCCTTTGAATCGTTATATCCTGGGCTGTACCGTTTATTAGTACAGGCTGACCTTCATCATCAAAAAAAGTCTGGCCAATTGAATGTATAATTTTTTCCCTGCCGGTGATTCCGTGAATTATTTTATATTCGGCTTCATATTTTCCGGAAGACCCTATTTTTTGAGCAGCGAAAAAAGCTTCTTTCACTCTATTTTGATCCGCGAGTATTATAAGTGACCTTGCTTTTTCTGATGTCATTACGGTATCTTTAAAGCCAAACATATCAGCGTGTCGTTGGGATATAGTGGTAATACCTGATTGTACATCCATCGACCAGGTACCCAGTTCAGCAAGTTCGACGGCAGAACGCATTACTGCTTCTGCCTGCTCTACTTTTCTTATAGAATCAAGTTCAGAGGTCACATCTGAACCGACATACAATACAGCATAAATATTTCCTTCTCCATTTAATAACGGAGTAAGACTGACTTTATAAAAATGTGTTTCTTTTTCTTTTGTATTTAAGCCCGGAATCCCGCTGGCAGAAAAACTTCTGCCTGTTTGATAGACTTCTTTTACTGTTTTGAGAAAAGTTTCAGAGCCACCATCTTTTAGGACATCAGAAAGCATTTTACCTTCAGGGTTGGCAGCTGTTCCGGCGTACTTGGTAAAAGACTGGTTAGCATTTTTTATGATTAAATTTTCCCCAACAAATAAACTAACTGCAACTGGTGCTGCCGCAATTACTGCACGAAGATTAGATTCACTTTCACGAAGAGCCATTTCAGTTTTTTTACTCTGCGTTATATCTGTAGCATGAACAATGAGCCCAGCTACATTTCCGTTACTAAGTATGTGTGGTGTATAGACAATACTAAGCCATCTGTCGGTTCCCATTCTTGAAGGTGCAAACATTTCATATTTTTCCTGCTGGCCCGCATAGGCAATTTTAAGGTGAGGCAGTACTTTCTCATAACCTGCCTCTCCTATAAACTCGCGTACTGTTTTACCAATAGCTTCCTTTTTGTCAACCGAAAACCAATCCATAAAAACAGAATTATACGACTGATAACGCTGTTCTCCATCGAGATAAAAAATCATGGCAGGCACTGTATCCCTTAATAATTCCAGATGTGCCTCACTTTCTTCAAGTGCGTGTTGTGCCTGAACTTGTGCAGTTACATCTATAGCAATATCTAATATCGCATCAATTTCTCCTGATTTATTTCTTATTGGCGTATAAGAAATATTATAATAATTGTCTTTTAGTATTCCGCTTTGAACAATTTTAACAAGAGATGCAGGGGAAATAAAAGGAATGCCTGTTGTCAAAACATCATCGAGTATTTTAAGATAGGCCTGGCCTTCAGTAATAAGTTCAGGCATCACCTCACGCAGAGGCAGCCCTTCAATATTCGGACCTTTTCCAACAATATCAATAAAAGTCTGATTAGGATTTTCAACGATTAAATCACGTCCTACAAATAAACCAATCCCGGCAGGAGCAGCAGCAATTAGGCTTTTTAGCCGTGCTTCACTTTCTTCAACTGCACGGCGACTCAAAACCTGCTTTGTTACATCAGTTGCTACAACAAGAAGATTGTTTGTTTTTTGAAATCCGCTTTTATTAACCTGATAAGTAAGATCTACATAAACATTGTCCAATACCCCACTACGAAAAAGCTCAACCTCAACTTCTTTAGCCATATAAGGATTTCCTGTAATAATCACTTCTCTCAAAAGATCGTCAAACCCCTGTCCTTCAAGTTCCGGAAGTGCCTTTAGCAAAGGTTTCCCAATTAGATCTTTTCGGTTTCGTCCAACCAATTCACAGTAGAAAATATTTGCACTTTGAAAAACCAGCTCATCATCCACGCTTAATGTTGCAATACCCACAGGTGAATCCTCAAAAATAGACGCGAACCCGCTTTTATTTATTTCGATAGTATCTAAGTTACATGATGTATTTTCTGTACAGGTTACAAAAACTCCTTGAATGTTATTAAATGAAGTATACAATGGGCTATATCCTAAAGAAAGCTGGAGACTCAATATATCATTATTTCTAATTAATGTTAGGTCTAAAGCATCTTTTGATTTAAAAATACTATCATCAAGCATTGCATTTATAGTTTGAGCTATAGTATGCCATTGAGAAGTTAATACTTTATCCATAGGCTGGCCCAATAAATCAGAAAATTTATCTCCAACTGTTAGATAGTTCTTAAATGAATCGTTAAAAAAGAAGTGTTTTTCATTGCCCCATACAATAAACATGGCAACTGGAGAAGTAACCATAATTCCTATCGCAGTCCTAAGACTTTCAGGCCAATCTGAAACATGCCCTAAATCAACAAGATTTAAGCTACTTAGAAGAATACCAGTCTCTCCTCCGTTTTTCAAAAATGCGTATTCCAAACCACTATTCCCTTCCAGTACTTCCTTCATTTATTTCACTCTAATTTCTAATGTGAAGGTACTATAAATTTAGGTTTGAAGTCGTTCCTTTTTACTACAAAATTATTTCTATCTGATTTTTTCCCGGAAGAATAAAAATAATTTGTCGTTTGTCTGTTTCAAGGTAATTCACAAATACATTCGAAACTAAAAATCTGCAAATTATGGAAAACCGTAAACACCGTATTTCTTTTACGTCGAACTTTAGGTTACTAATGAAAGAATCAAACTTAAAGTTGAATGCAAGGTTTTTAATTTCAAATTGAATTTATGCTAAAAAGAACTATTCTAATTGAAAACAAATTTTCTATTACGGCAAAAAACAATCAGCTGGTACTGAAATCAGAAATGCGGGAGAGTACAATTCCTATTGAAGATATCGGATTTCTTGTTCTCGATCATAATGAAATATACCTGAGTATTCCTGCTATGAATTTACTTGTTGAAAACAATACATCTATTGTAATCTGCGGAAAAAATCATCTTCCTAATGGCATGGTTTTAAACCTCAACAGTCATCATATTCAGCAGGAAATATTCAAAAATCAAATTGAAGCTTCCATACCATTAAAAAAACAATTATGGCAGCAAACCATAATTGAAAAAATTAAAAACCAGGGGCTTTTACTTGAAAAAATAACAAAATCCAAAAACAGTTTCCCTTTTCTGGCCAGTAAAGTATTGAGTGGTGATTCTTCAAACATGGAAGGAGTTGCTGCACAACAATATTGGAAATACTTCCCCCAGCCGCATTTAGATTTTGACGGAATCAAAAGGGAACGCTATGGGGACTATCCTAACAATTTTCTGAATTACGGTTACGCCATTTTAAGAGCAGCTACTGCCCGTGCGCTTTCCGGAAGCGGATTACTCAATACATTAGGAATTCACCATAAAAGTAAATACAATGCTTTTGCACTTGCGGATGATATTATGGAGCCATTCCGCCCTATTGTCGATGAAAAAGTATTTGAAATTATGCAGTGTTTTGAGGAACAGGAATTAAACACCATTATTAAGGCTGAATTATTACAAATATTAACCCGGACAGTTTATTTTAAAGAGGAGAAAAGTCCTTTAATGATCGCTTTGCAAAAAACGGCAAGTTCGCTTCAACAATGTTTCACAGGAAATCGAAAAAAAATTAAATATCCTGCATTATGGAACTTAACGGATATCGAATAATGTGGCTTTTTGTTTTTTTTGATCTCCCTACAGAAACAAAAAAAGACAGGCGAAATGCATCTGGATTTAGAAATAATTTACTGAAAGATGGATTTTCGATGATGCAGTATTCTGTGTATGTACGCCATTGTGCAAGCGGTGAAAGTGCTGATGTACATGAAAAAAGAATTCACAAATTGCTCCCTCCTTTAGGCAAAGTAAGCATACTTCGAATCACCGATAAACAGTTTGGTAATATTTTGAATTTTTGGGGAAAAGCAGCTGTACCTTCAGCACCTCAGCCCACGCAATTAGAATTGTTCTAACGATTAACAAAAAAAGTATCTGCCACCCATTTTTCAGGATTCAAATCAATGTAATTACTAATGTTGTGATATGATTTATCGTTTCGAATGATATGATCATGAAAAGAACGCTGCCAGGAAAATTCTTCAAAACCAGCCCTATGAATCAATTTTGATGATGTGGTTTTAAACGCTCCTATTAAACCTGATAATGATTTTATTTTGATTTCCTGATCCTGTTCGGACAGCTCGCGAGCTGTCCCTATTCCTTCGATTAATTTATTTCTATTAATTTCAATAATCATATGAACATGATTAGGCATCACAACATAATTATGAATTTCAACGTATTGATATTGTTCGGCCAGCCATTCTATTTGCTGCTTTACGATTTTTCCAAATTCATTCAAATTCATTTTTAGATCTGCACAATTATTTTCGAAATGATTTTCATTGGAATGATTTTCATTGGAATGATTTTCATTGGAATGATTTTCATTGGAATGATGTACGGACAGGTCGCGATCTGTCCCCACGGATCCAAAACAACAAATTCTATCCTGAACACATATCGTGACGAAATATAAATTATCGCTGGAATAATCAAATCCCTGCATTCTATTTCTTTTTCTATTTTTCACTATCCTTAAATTTATAATTGCATCTGCGCATACATTTACCAAACATGCATATCAGTACGGACAGCTCGCGAGCTGTCCCTTCTCAAAAACAATGATGATTTCATGATAAAAATATTGAAATTGAAATTATTACAAACAAAAAAATGCTTCAATCCTGGGTTATCAATCCAAAAAAGAAGCATTTTTTTATACGATATTTCAATTTAATCCCATGATTATCAGAAGGAAACAGACCAACTAATATCGTGTTTTCTAATCTTTAATCAAACCACAACCGCGTATGTTTCCGATATTGATCCAGACGAAATATCGTGTTTTCTAATCTTTAATCAAACCACAACCATAACAACAATTGTTTAAAAACTGGTTGTAATATCGTGTTTTCTAATCTTTAATCAAACCACAACTGTTTAAGGGATTTACCCCGTGTATAACAAAATATCGTGTTTTCTAATCTTTAATCAAACCACAACCTTGCGGATCTTTAAACGGTTTTAAACTTGAATATCGTGTTTTCTAATCTTTAATCAAACCACAACCGAGCATTTCAGTTAGATTGTTTTTTGTTCAATATCGTGTTTTCTAATCTTTAATCAAACCACAACCTTTGCTATAAAGCTGCTCTCTACTTTGAAAATATCGTGTTTTCTAATCTTTAATCAAACCACAACCTTTTACCTCAGCATTGACAAAAGTAGCATAATATCGTGTTTTCTAATCTTTAATCAAACCACAACCGCCACTAAGGACTGCGTTTCTAAGGACTGAATATCGTGTTTTCTAATCTTTAATCAAACCACAACTGCTGTTTGTAATTGCCCCAATACCAACGCAATATCGTGTTTTCTAATCTTTAATCAAACCACAACCCTTTTTGGTTTAAACTAAAGTTATGATAGAATATCGTGTTTTCTAATCTTTAATCAAACCACAACCATGGCTGATTCTCTCCAAAAATTACTATTAATATCGTGTTTTCTAATCTTTAATCAAACCACAACCCAAATGTATCAGTTTTAGATAATACGCTAAATATCGTGTTTTCTAATCTTTAATCAAACCACAACATTCGCTCCTAGATCCCCAATCAGCATTGCAATATCGTGTTTTCTAATCTTTAATCAAACCACAACATAGTATGACCGATGGTTTTGGAACAATAAAATATCGTGTTTTCTAATCTTTAATCAAACCACAACTGAGTCCGTATGGAGTGATGAGCTTGACAAAATATCGTGTTTTCTAATCTTTAATCAAACCACAACTTTCGCCGTGTAAGTATCACGCGTTATCTGAATATCGTGTTTTCTAATCTTTAATCAAACCACAACTTGCCGGAGCATGTGGACTTATGGAACAAGAATATCGTGTTTTCTAATCTTTAATCAAACCACAACAAAACTAAATCAATTGAAGATTGGGAAAAGAATATCGTGTTTTCTAATCTTTAATCAAACCACAACTCTAATGGCATTATCTACGATTTGTTACAAAATATCGTGTTTTCTAATCTTTAATCAAACCACAACAGATATTGAAAAGTATCTTTCTGCATTTTCAATATCGTGTTTTCTAATCTTTAATCAAACCACAACTCAAAGGAACGAACTTTAAAATCACACCATAATATCGTGTTTTCTAATCTTTAATCAAACCACAACATTGATTCAGCATTTACAGCAGGAGTTTCTAATATCGTGTTTTCTAATCTTTAATCAAACCACAACTAATATGATCTTTGTTGTAATTTCCAGACAAATATCGTGTTTTCTAATCTTTAATCAAACCACAACTTAAAGATAAGCTTAAATAATCAGTTAAAGAATATCGTGTTTTCTAATCTTTAATCAAACCACAACTAATCTTACTCAGGGAAAAACATTGGAAGAAATATCGTGTTTTCTAATCTTTAATCAAACCACAACCGTTGGAATATGGAGAAACTACAGAATACAAATATCGTGTTTTCTAATCTTTAATCAAACCACAACAAGAACGCTTCAATTGAAAAACCAGTAAGCAATATCGTGTTTTCTAATCTTTAATCAAACCACAACTACCTTACGCCTCCATTATCTGCAATAGTAAATATCGTGTTTTCTAATCTTTAATCAAACCACAACTACACAGGTAAAAAATTATCTAATTACTTTAATATCGTGTTTTCTAATCTTTAATCAAACCACAACTAGAGCATCGAAGACATTCCTACACCTTTAAATATCGTGTTTTCTAATCTTTAATCAAACCACAACGGAGGCGAGACTTCTACGCAGATAAAAGATAATATCGTGTTTTCTAATCTTTAATCAAACCACAACTGTGGACCCGAAACAATCTGGTGACGGTGAAATATCGTGTTTTCTAATCTTTAATCAAACCACAACACTGCTACAACGATTAATGCAATCGCTTTAAATATCGTGTTTTCTAATCTTTAATCAAACCACAACCATTGAACTTAAACCTTCTTCTTCCCACGAAATATCGTGTTTTCTAATCTTTAATCAAACCACAACTCAAAAGATCGTAGGTGATAGACCGACAACAATATCGTGTTTTCTAATCTTTAATCAAACCACAACTAAAGCATTGAAGACATTCCCACGCCTTTAAATATCGTGTTTTCTAATCTTTAATCAAACCACAACAGAAGCTAACATCGGCTTTTATTCAAAATAAATATCGTGTTTTCTAATCTTTAATCAAACCACAACTCTAAAAGCAGGATTGCTTTGCATCTTCCAAATATCGTGTTTTCTAATCTTTAATCAAACCACAACTTTCATTAAGAGAAACGATGTTGTTTTCTTAATATCGTGTTTTCTAATCTTTAATCAAACCACAACAGAAATTTCAAAAGAACGTGCATTGAAATTAATATCGTGTTTTCTAATCTTTAATCAAACCACAACCAGAAATGCAGGTCTTTTTTTATGCTAAAGAATATCGTGTTTTCTAATCTTTAATCAAACCACAACTCGTCTGCTCAGGTTAAGAACTTTGCAAAAAATATCGTGTTTTCTAATCTTTAATCAAACCACAACCAGCACCGCCACCGGTTCTTTCAAAATCTAATATCGTGTTTTCTAATCTTTAATCAAACCACAACCCCGGCTTCTTTATTTTCTAATTTACTCAAATATCGTGTTTTCTAATCTTTAATCAAACCACAACACAGGCTATCGACGGAATGCTGGCGCTACAAATATCGTGTTTTCTAATCTTTAATCAAACCACAACACAAAGTTAGAACAAATGGCGAGCAGTGTGAATATCGTGTTTTCTAATCTTTAATCAAACCACAACTATGACATCATTCCTTTAAATGCCATCAACAATATCGTGTTTTCTAATCTTTAATCAAACCACAACCCATTGATACCTTTGCCGCTGACAACAATCAATATCGTGTTTTCTAATCTTTAATCAAACCACAACTTAAAGCTACTGCATCCATTCTGGGCGGATGCCACATCTTTAAGTTGTGGTTTGAGAGGTTTAAGATTTTGAAAATTATGTCAATGAACTTTTTAATACTCTTGCCTTCCAACAATTGTTACAATTTCAACCATATCATCATTGATAATTCTGTAAAAAATAGTATCGACACCACAAACACAGTAACGATAACCTTTCATTAAATAATCCGAATTTGGAAACATAAAAGGATTAGATGCAATTTTGTCAAAACATTGAAAAAACATTTCATAATATTTATCCGCCTGAAGCATTCCAAATTTAGCAACACCGTAGTCATGTATCCGCTCTAAATCATCTTCAGCATCTTTTGTCAAAACATAACTATACATTATTGTACTTGCTTTTTATCTTTGCTAAAAGCTCTTCTTTAGTCAAAGTACTATGACCGCTTTTTTCTGCTTTTTCAATCTTATTGCGCACAAAATCATAGTATTCCTCTTGCGAACGTGCTTTTTTAATGAGATAATTAATCGCTTCACTTTTGCTCGTAAATTCGTGTTCTGCGACTTGATTTTTTAACCATTCATCATTTTGTTTGGCTAAAGTGATACTTTGTCTTGGCATAATTAAAAAAGTTAAGTGGTGTAAATATACATCATTTTTACTAAATCAAAAAATCAATTTTTCCGGAGGGATGCAGTATAAAATCTTTTCCTTCATAAATTGCTTTTATATTGCTTAAACTAATTCTTAGTTTTTGAGCAGATTTTTCAAAATCCAAAGATGATTCTTTTTTTAAATCTTTATCTGCTCCGCCTTGAGCATGATGGCGGAATTGAATTCTTCCGTCACTCTCAAATTGTGTTATTTTAAACAATCGTTTACTTAAATTTTCTTTAGAAATTGCTTTTAATTCTTCTGGATTATTTTCATAAAAAATAGCCATCTGGTTCACTTTTAAGATCTTTGATAATGGAATCAAAACCTCAGTCTTTTTGCCTTTATTTTTAAATATATTTTCTTCAACTGGCATTTCTAATTTAGCATTTCCTTGATTGTGTTTTGCCAAATCAAATGCCGAAATAGTATTAAAAGTTTGTTCTTTTTTACCTTTATCATTCACAGTTTCATAAATCGCCATCGCAAATATGTTTTCTAAAGTAGCATAATAACTTTCTTTATATTCTTTTCTTTTTCCTTGCGTAAAGTGGCTTTGTGCTTTTATTTTTGGCAGGTTTTTATTGGCTGTTTTAACACGGATTTTTTTAATTAGCATTTCTTTGACTTCCTTTCCTTTAGGATCTGCTTCCCCTGGCAATAAAATCCAACCTTCTGGAGTTCTAATGTTTTTAAGTCCGTGTTTTAAAATTCTATTTTTGATTCCTTCATCAACTATAGCATTAACTTCAGCTTCTGAAAACGCATTTGTTACAGGCTTTCGAATAACAAACCACATTTCTTTTTCACTGTTTTCATTTTCTCTTTCAATAGCGCCATAAAAAGTATCTTTATGTAATGAAGCTCTTATTCCCTGGCCTTTTTCATAAACAACATTTCCTAATTTGTCGTATTGAATTTTATTCCTCTTTCTTAACTTTTTTACTGTTTGTTTATCAATCGTATTTTTATGATTGTGAACCACAATTATATCATTTTTTAATTGATTAACATCTTCTGTAAAAGTACTCCAAGGCTTTTTGATTTTGAATTTATCACTATATCGATTCTCTTCTGATTCTTTGAATGCCTCAGCCAAACCATCACGAATATTTTTATCCATGCAAGAAAGAACTACAGCATCAATTGCGTGATGATAATGGTAATTACGATCTTTTGCTTCCAACCCCCAAGATTTTCGAACATCAGCAACCATTGAACCTTTCGCAGGAAAAACTCTTTGAAACAATGATTTTAAGAATAATTCAGAATATTTAGTAATTATTCCTGTATCAACTAACTGGCTGTTTTTGAAATTAGGCTTGATTTCAGTCGCCATAAATCGATATAATTTCTGTTTCCAGTAATCTAATTCTAATTTTAAATAATGTCGTTGTTGAATGGCTCTGTTTTTTTGCTCAACGGTACTGGCAACTTTTGAAAAATACTTTTGCTGTTCAATCTTTTCTTCTAAACTTTCAATAGTTTCTTTCCAATGAAGTGTATTATTGATGAAATTTTGCTTGTACTTATCATTGAGATTTTGTGGAATTTGATTTCCTTTTATTTGATTGAACTTTTTATCAGCCAATGTTTTATTGACTAATGAATTATCAAATGATTTACTTCTGGGAAAAGTGTGCTCTATATCAAATTGAGGATTGGAACCCAATAATTTTTCACAGCTAATCGTTTCATTGGTATACAAACACTTATTATTCTGTTCCTGACATAATCGGTATTTTATCACATCCGTTTCGGTAACAATTGAATTGGTATCTTTTGCAAATTCCTCTAATTTCTCTCTAAACTTCTTGTTTTCATTTTCTCTTTCACGTTGCCATCTTTCAATTGCTAATCTTTTGTTTTTATCATTTAATTCTCTTGCTAACTCAATAATAATTTCGGTATCGGGCGCAATTTTTTTCTCTTTTAATAGCGTATTGACTAATTTTCGCAAATAAAACAAAGTACGCATTGCCATTGGATTTTTAATCGAATTGGTAAATGGTAATCCTAAAAAACCGTCCTGACTTTGCGGATAAGCGTCCATTGCAGAAGGATGATACAATTTATCAGCCTGTTCTTTTGAAACTTTATATTCACTAATTAAAAAGTCTTTGATAATTTCATCAATTCTTGGTTTAGATAAATAATATCCGCCAATTCTTCTTTTCTGTAATTGTTGCTGAAAAGTAATTTCTATTTCATTTTGAAGTGCTTCTTTTTGATCTTCAGACATTTTATCCCAAAGATATTTTCCATAGAAAAGTTTGATTTTTTCTAAAACATTGTTTCTGTCTGTTTCATCAAGAATGTAATCGTAATTAGAATTATCATATTCCTTAATAAAATCACCAACCAAACCATTAACGATATCAATTTTTAATATTTCATCTTTGTAGCCTGAAATAATATCAATAATGGTATCTTGAATAAATTGCTTATTTTCATTCCATTTTTCCTTTCCAATTATGACATCAACATTTGCGAAGAAAACAGCATACGGATAAATTATTTTTTCTTCTAAATAAGGCAAAATCTTAAAAATTGCTTTTTTACTCAAAGAAGAATAGCCTTGTTTTAAATTTATACTTTCATAATAATTTACTTTTTCTTCAGAAATTGAAAAACGATCCCTGATAAAACTTTTTACTTTCTCAGAAGTAATATCGTTGACAAAATCTCCCGAAAAAAACAATGTATGCCAAAGTTCATCAACCAATTCAGCTACTGTTTTATTATCTTGTTTTTTGTATTTTGACTGAATTACTTTTTTACAATCATTCCAATCTTTGGCGTCAAAAACTTCTATCAGTTTACTTACCGTTGGACTTCCTACAACAGGGTATTTATCATTATAATTGAACTCAAAAAACAGACTTTCTTTTTTTGCCTGATTATTAATGCTTTTTGAGATATCAACGAATTTGAAGTTTTTAGCACTTACCCTGTAAAATTTATCTTCTGCAATTTTATAATAATCCGGATAATCGGATAGAAAAACAAAAGTATCGCTATTACGCTCTTTTACTTTAATAGAGTTTAGATACTGAAACATTCTAAACTCCTCAAACAATGGATGACTTATGGCACAGCGTGACTTTGTTTTTTCTAAAGTACATTTGCCAACAGAACCTTTTTGAGATTTTAAAGGTCTTTGAAAAAAGATGGTATCAAAAAATTGATCAGCTAATTTTTTTTCAACATTTTGGCTTTTCATCAAAAAATTAAACTCTTCAACATAACTAATTCTTGAAGAATTTACTTCCTGATCATCGGCACTAAATTTTGTCTTCCTTACTTTCTCATTTCTTCTTAATAAGTCAAAATAATATTCGCCTAAAGTTTTGAAACCATTCTTTTCTAACAGTTCTTTTTCCTCCAAATATCTTTCCAAATCTTTTCCAGCATCTGCATCTTTTCTTCCGCTTTTAAAACCTCTTCTTTGACACATATGATACAAAGCTCTACCTAATTCAAATTTTGAAACTATAGAATTAACAGCTTTGCTTCTTACTTCATAAGGATTTATTTTTATCCACTCAGAAAATTCAAAATTCTCAGTTGGATATTTCATCTCTTGTCCTTTTTTGTATACAGACCAAAGTAATAATTCATCTGTAGTCAGCGGACAAAAGCCATTATCAATCAGCAGATTCAGCAAATTTGTTTTTCTTTGCTTTCTTCTTCTGTATAATTTTCTTGAAGCCCTGTGTTTAGTTCTTTCTGTAGCCAAAGAAAACTCCACTCCTTTTTCTTCTCCAACACCTTGTGGAAAAACAATAACATTCGAATCTAAAATCTGATTTCCTTCTTTATTTGTATCTCGAATCGCCCACCCAATCGAATTCGTTCCTAAATCTAATCCTAAAATTTTTGCCATAATAATCTGTCTGTTTGAAGATTTTAAATTTACACAGGAAAATATTCTTGTCGTTACGGTTTTACATAATTATTTTCTATCAAAAAATCATACCATCAAAAAATAAAACAAAAAACCTTTGGTAAAGATAATTATTTTATATTACATTTGCATATATAACATATTAATATTTATGTATAGCATATAATATAAGTAAACCTAATTTATAGATTTATATATGCATAAAATATAAGATTGTGATTTGACAAAAGATTAGAAAAAGCAAAGCACCATAAAGGTGCTTTAAGTTGAGTAAGAGTTTTTAAATAGTCTCATTAGCTATTGTAAAAATGGTCAAAAACCAATCTTGCTTTTGTAATTTAAGACCGGCAAACATATCCCGAGTTGAAAAGTAGCAACAATGCCTCATTAACATTAAATTGCAAACTCAAAATTACAATTAAGATTGGAGGTGTCTTCAGCACCTCCTTTTTTATTTTGCAAATATAATATAATTACATATATTTACAACTGATTAAAATTTCTAATCTTTAATCTTATCACAATAAGGCTATATGCCGTAGATGAAAATCTTTAGTCCTGCTTCGGTGGGACTTTTCATTTATATAAATTTAGAGAATTGGTATGCACCGTATATCATTTTAGCAGTAAGTATTTCAAAACAAAACAACTACCAAAGATTTCCTAATCCTGCTTAATAAAATAAAGTTGCTCCGGATCATTTGCAATTGCTACTAAAGCATTATAAATATATTGAGTTACCAAAGCACCTCCTTCAGTATTTATTAAATCAATATCATCTTCGGGTGTATGATATTGTGGGTGGCCACCGGTGTGGAATCCCACAGCAGATATACCAGCTTTATAAAATGAGACGTGATCTGATCCTCCCACTTCACCAGCATGTACAACTGGATTAAGGTTACTGTTTACGCCTAATTTCTTCATCAATTCTACTCCATCTGGAAACGTTCCGGCGCCTCCCATGTAAATTTGCTTCTCTTCATTTAGCCTTCCCACCATATCCATATTCAACATTACTTTGACAGCTTCTTTTTGAACGGGCAAATGAGATACGAAATATTTAGAACCTAACAGCCCTTCCTCTTCACCACTAAAAGAGATAAAAATGATACTTCTTTTGGGTTTGACTTTAGCTTTTGATAATTCCTCAAGTATGCAGAGCAATGCCGAAACTCCGGAGGCATTATCATCTGCTCCGTTATGAATGGCGAAGGCTTCTTTCTTTTTACTGCCTGAGTTTTGTCCGCCCCATCCCCAATGATCATAATGAGCGCCTACTACTATATATTCATTCTTACGTTTTTCATCAGAACCTTCCAGATATCCTACAACATTTTGGGTCCAAACACTATCTGATTTCATCTTGTTTATTCCTTCCTTCACAAAAAGTTTAAAAGGCTGATAATAGTTGTTATCAAATTTTTTTAAACCGTATTTCTTAAAATACTTTTTGATATAAGCAGCTGCTTCATTATTGCCTTTGGTTCCCGGAAAACGCCCTTCTAACTTATCCGAAGAAAGGTATTTGTCGTGTTTGTAAAAGGTTTGCGAATTTTGTGCATTCCCGAATGTGAAGCAAAAAACGGTGATCGTTACAAGAAGTTTTAATTTCATAATTGATTATTTATGGAATTGAACGCAGATGATGCTGGTTCACTTAGTGAAGACGTGGATAAAAACGGATATTTATAAAATAAAACCAACAAAAAGATCCGTAAAAATAAGCCTATTATTATTTATTTATTTTTTAAATCAAAAGTTGTATGTTTAATAAATTTACGATTATACGTATATAAAACATGTATCTTTTTATCTGAGGTCTGGATAATGGCGGGATAACTGAATTCGCCTTCTTTTTGATTTTCTAAATCAAATAATTTCCTCCAGGACACCCCATCTTTAGAATATTCTACATCCAGGACATTTCTTCCGTTAAACCAGTCTTTACCCATCTTTAATGGATTATTAACCAATAAAAATGATGTATTGGATAAAGTTAGTGCATCTATTCCCGAATTCGAATTCACAACGTTTATACTGTCTGTTTTCTGCCAGGTTTTGCCATTATCTTCTGACCAGCTTGAAATTAATTTATTGTGCCTGCTTCGTGATAAAATCTGAATCTTTTTAGATGAATGAACTAAAAAAGTGGGCTGTATGATATCGAAATTTTTACTGTCATTAATATCCGTTATTGTCCAGCTGTCTGTTGCTTCGGTGTACGTTTCTATAAATACGCGCCATTTATTATCATCGATACTTTCGGTACTGCTTCCGCATAAAATAACTCCGGGTGAAGTTTCAATTGGTTTATTTCGAATTGGCCCCAATATTCCTTTTGGAAGATATTTTGCCTCGCTCCACGTGTTTCCGTTATCTTTAGAAACTATCATAGCACCAAACCATTCCCTCGGATTTTTGCCCACTTTATAAAACAAATATAAATTTTGAGCCTTACTTTTAAATAAAACCGGATTCCAGCAAGGCAGTATATCTCCATTTTTAATTAACGGCTCAATAATTTTTTTAGGGGCTGACCATTTTTTTTCTTTATAAGAAGCCATATAAATACTGACATCTTTCGCACCTTCATATTTTCCGCCAAACCAGGCAGCAAGAAGGAAATTAGGTTCTATTTCTACCAATGTTGAGGCATGGCTCGCTGTTGTAACAGGATTTTCGGTAATGTAATTTTGAGTAATAGTAACGGCTTTTGGATTAGTTTGTAATGACCTACAGGAAAAAGCTGTCAGAATGAATAACAGCACTACACAATTAAATTTTAAAGGCATTTTCATTTCGCAATTAATTTTTCAATTCACCCACCAAAACACCAGAAATATTCCAATGGTTTGTGCTGGGACCTTCATTTGGACCTTGTTCTATAACTACTTCTATTACATGATTGCCTTTAGGAAGCCCCATCGGAATAATATAAGGAGGTGTTAATGTTCCCGGACACCAATTTGAACGGCTTAAATCACTGGAAGATAAACCATCAGGGAAATTTCCTGAAGCAGGATTAGACAATCGGTATGTTGCACAATCAGTTCGCCAGGGGATAACTTTAAAAACTTCCTGACCATCAACCAATATTTTGTTCATTCTTGGTACAAACTCATCTCCATTTTCCCAGCCACCATGACCTGTTGTGGTATACAAAAGTTGTAAGTTTTCTACCTCATCCTTAATTTCAAAATTTACTTTTAAAGTATCATTAGCAAAAAGACCTCCATAATTTTGACCCGACATTTCCATAGTGTTAACTGTCGAAAATAAAGGCTCTATATACTTTTTCTTAGCCGGTTTGCTTACTTTATTGTTCATCGATGGATAAATATCTAACTCAAGACTTATTGTATGGCCTCCGGCATCATAATTGCCTATAAAAACACCCATCCAGATTTCATCTTCATCAATAGGAATAAGAGATGTGACTTCTTCTTTATAAACAACTTCTTTTGCCCAGTTGTAATTATTTATTTTTCGTTTTTCATTAAAGTAATTAACTCCAAATGGCGTAAAAAATCTCATTATTTCAATTGCCGGCAAATAGCCATCTTCTTTTTTAATACCCTGATATTTGTTTTTTTGATTGTCTGTATAAACTGGTAATTTGTCTAAGCCATTTAAATAAGCATCTAATAATGTAGTTGTGTTTTCATTATTTTTTGGAATAATGAATACTGAACCAGTCCTGTCATACGCATCCCCATTAGACTTACAGGTTAATTTTGCAAAAATCGAACTGCTGTTTCTAAGTTCCGGAGTAATTTTTATCTTTTTCAAAACCACACTTCCTTTAGAAAAATGAAAAACCTTGTCTGCAATAAGGTCTTTTTCATTTGGAATTACTGACTTAGGGTCATAATTTATGTTTTCATTCTCAAAAACATGTAATTTAGTATACCTGGAGTTAATGATAATTTCTTCAAATTCTGACTTATCTACCACTATTGTCTTATCATCATAATTAACAAGCGGCTGATAATTTTTAACTTTAGTGATAGCATTGGCTGTCAGGGTCTGATTGCCATTGTAAACCATTTGGAGTACAAGTGCATTTTTATCAGGCAAATAATTACTGTTAGGAGTTCCCTTTGCAGCAGCTTTTTCAGTAAACCAGACATCAATTCTATTTGAAAAATAAGAAAAAGAAACATGCTTACAATCATATCCCAGTATCACACGGGTATCATTTTCTTTTTTAGGAACAGGCAGACTGTCAAATGGAGTTATTTTTTTGAAAACAGTATTTCCATTCTTAATGGTGCTAACGTTATAATTGTTTTTTAAATCAATGTATTGCTGTATTTTATCAGTAAGTTTTGATAAAAAAACGATTTGATTGTTTACATAGATTTCGGTATTCCCGTCTGTTTTTTTTCCGTTTTCAAATTTATCATACGTAATTTTATATACCTCTGATTTTGTTTGTGAAAAGAGTACTAAAGAAAAAAACAACGATATGGTACTAAAAAATTTTATCATGTATGTAGAAATAATTTATATCTAATTTTTGTCAAAGTTTAAACTGGATAAAACCTTAAAAACAGAGGCAAGAACAACATTCTCACCTCTGTTTACTAATTGTTACAAGTGCTTTAATCGCACATTATTATTGAAATTTTACTTTACATCCCAGAATATTTTGGTACTTAGATTATCATTTGCTTTAACAGCATTATAATTATCCGGATTATAAACACTCTCCGAAGTTGGATATGTCCAGCGTGTTGGAGGTGTTTTTCTGATACTGCTTGTTTCATCTTCACGGAATGGTAATGCCGGAAGTTTTAATCTTCTTTGTTCAGCCCAGGATTCATCAGCCTGCATGATGTTGTAATGAATGTACTTTTGAAAAGCAATTAATTCCAATTGAGCTGCTGGTGTTGTAGCTCCGGCAAAATTTATAGCCGTAATATAGTCCTCAATTTCAGCCGATGTTGGCTCTACAGTTGGTTTCCAGTTCAGGACATCTGCTTTATCTCCTAATCTTACATAATACTCTACAGATTGTCTGATGGCTTTTTTGAAATGCGTTTCAGCTGTTGCAGCGTTTCCATTTCTTGAATAGTATTCTGCAAGAATCAGGTTTATTTCAGGGGCATTTATTAACGTGCCCGGCAACCATTTATTTCTGCTTAGAACGGAACGATTGTATACAGCAATCTTACCATCAGTTATTAGTTGTGTCTGAGCACCCGATGCCAATGTAGGATCCAGTCCTTCATAAGTTGGAGCAACTATCGTCACATTGTTTACTACACGTGATCCTTTTTCAAACAACCAGGGTTTACGAGGATCATTATTTGCATTCATGTGATCAATCATTGGTTTTGGAGCAAGATTATTTAAATCATCTTCTAAAGCATTAATAAAACCTGAAGTATCTAAATCACTATCCTGAGTATAAACCCTGAAAGCAATATTTTCAATATTTTCATCTACAATTTGTCCGCTTGCAATGATTTCAGCCATTTCAGTATTTGCTCGTGTTGCAAAAGCCGGAACTGCCGAAACTCTGTTCAACATTCTTAGACGTAAAGAATTACAGTAGTTTTTCCAGCTTACCAAATCTCCTTTATTGATCAGATCCTGATTTTTGAAATCTAGTTCCACATCAGAAGACAAAGTGATTGAATTCAATTCAGCAGAAAAGGCTTTCAATTGATCCAGCATCATAGTATATAATTCTGTTTGATTATCATACTTAGCTAATGCAGCTGCATAATTAGTTCCAACAACACTAATAAAACCGGATTTAGAGAAAGGAATATCTCCAAAATTATCAATCATTTTTTGAGTATGATCGTATAAATAAATCGTTGAAGTAATGGTATAAATTCTGTTTTCAGCCTGTTTAGCAGCTGGCAAAGCAGCCATTACTTTTTCCAGTTCTCTATATTGCACAATGAATTTATAAAAACGATCCCATCTATTAGTTGGTGCAGCACCTGAAACATAACGTCCTGATGAGTTTACAAACCCATGCGCCTGCGTGTAGCTAAGAGAAGTAGATTTTAGAACCGTATAATAATTCCAATAAGAAGGAATTACATCCTCATAATTAATTTTCATAAATCCGGCAAACTGTTTGGATACATTAGTTGTTTCAACCGTAGACGGATTTGGATACGCATCTGCAAAATCATCTTTTGAACAAGAGCTAAAAAAGACAGCTGCAGTTGTTAGCGATATATATAATAATTTTTTCATGTTATATTTTTTAAATTATGAAATATCAAATTAAAAAGAAGCTCTCAACATAACACCAATGCTTCTCGTTGCCGGATTTGTTCCTGCATTGTTTATATTTTGAGACCATTTAGAACCTGCTGTAGTGGCTTCAGGGTCCATATCCTTAATTGATCTGTAGATGAAGAACAAATTACGGCCATAAGCAGAAAAATTAACTTTAGAAGCACCCATTTTACTGGCCCATGCAGTTGGCAGACTATAAGACAAGGATATCTCTCTCATTTTTATATAGTTGTTTTCCTTGATATACAATTCATAACGTGAGCTGCTGTATTGAGGGCCTCCCCAGTTATAAGTCATATTATAATAACCAGCCTGAGAAATTACATTCGTATTTGGTGCACCATCTGCTGTCACACCAGTCATCAGCATACCATCACGATATAATGTTTGACCAGTTGGTCCGGAAGTAGCACTGTTAGGAACCTGAACCCCTTTGCCATTTGCATCAACATAATAAGTCAGACCACCACGCTCATTCGTACTGTAGTTCAAACTTTCTTCAGTTAATCCCCTTGAAGTCATCCAATTAACACCTGTAGGCATCAAAGAACCTCCATAAGAATAATCAATATTAAGATCTAAAGTGAAATTTTTATAAGTAAATGAGTTCAACAAACCTCCCACACCCTGAGGCATTGCAGTACCATATTTTTCCCATTTATCCCCATCAATCATATAAAATCCATCAGAGTCAACCATTTTATTACCATTAGCATCTGTCTTTACGGGATGTGCATAAATACCTCCCATTGGATCACCTACTACTGATTTTAATTGAGCTGCTGAACCATCATAGTCTGCATGCAATAATTCAGATGCACCGTTAGCCAGTTTCACGACCTTGTTTACATTTTTCGCCCAGTTTAAAGTAACATCCCAGGAAAAAGATGTCGTTTTTATTGGAGTACCGGTCAAAGCGATTTCAACTCCCTGATTACTCAATTCTCCAACATTCGCTAAAACTGATGATGCCCCTGTTGTTTGTGCCAATGTCAAATCTAGAATTTGATCCTTAACTTGTGCATTATAGTAAGAAACATCCAGTCCCAATCTTCTGTCAAAGAATTTGGTTTCAAAACCAAACTCATATTCATTTTTCATCTCAGGTTTTATCAGTTCGTTACCATATTTATCCATAGAATTTGTAATCAATACCGGAATTTTTGTACCCTGATTACCTAATGTAGTCTGATTGTAAGCTACATTTGCCTTATACAACTCTGGGTAGTTACCCACAATACCCCATGAAGCACGTAGTTTTGCATAACTGATTACTTCTGGTAATTTAACCGCTTCAGACAATACAAAAGATGAATTTACAGAAGGATATGTAAATGCATTATTATTAGGATTCATCGTAGAAGTACGATCTCTTCTTAATGTTCCTTCAAGGAACAAATAGTTTTTGTAACTACCATTTATAGTTCCAAATACAGCGTCTTTTACAACTTTATATTTTGTATCCGTACTCTTTGCTATGTTTACTGAAGCATTCATATCATACCAGCCTTCCACGCTCAAACCACCATCTGTAAATCTTGCTAAAGTAGAACCTGTTTCCCTTGTAGCTGTATAACCTGCCGAAGCACCGATTTCAAAAGCTTCATTAATTTTTTTGTTGTATGTCAGCATCACATCTCCATAAAGAATATTATAGTCTTTGGCATCCATTTGATAAGAACCAGTACCAAATCCATAAACCAAAGGCTTTTCAACCGGATTTTTAGTTTCTACATTTACTGAAGTTAAATCTGTAGAAACACGACCACGTAATTTCAAATCCTGATTAATCGTATAGGTTTCAGTAACACTGGCAATCAAACGATTTGTGATTTCGTCTTGTTGATTTGCATCTGTATTCCAAAAATAATCAGCAACATCTGCCTTGAAGCCATTACGGATAATATTTTCATCCGGAGTTAAACTTTGATTTGAACCCGTTACATATTTGTATCCTAAACTGGTTCTGTATTTAGCTTTGTACCAATCACCATTATCAAAAGGACTTATCATACCCGTAAAGTTATTGATCAATCGATCCATACCAATAGCACGGTTATGAACATTTTGATTCATATAACTCACAATTACATCAGTTTTCAAATTTTCACCAGTTTTGAATGATGCATTCAGGTTAAGCGTATTCTTTTTATTCATGTTTCCCATACTGAGACCTTTCGATTCATTGTGGGTGTAAGAAAAACGAATACTGCTATTGTCAGTATTGTTAGACAGCGCGATGTTTGTTACGCTATCCCATGAATCCTGGAACATATTTTTGTACCCGTCTTTTTGAGCAGAATAAGGACGAACAACTCCATCCCATGACATAATTGGCTGACCATCGAACCAAGGTCCAAAGTTGTTACTACTAGCTGAAACACCTCTGGTATCAGCAATTCCATCACCATTTGTATCATAATGAGCGAAACCATCTGGTGCCAAATATCCGGAAGAATAATTTGCATTTGTCCAGCCCGGACCTCTTTCATATTGAAATCTTGGCAAGTATGCAATTTGGTTTTGTGCGTAACTGGTACTGAAATCTACACCAAACCCTTTTTTACCTTTACCGGATTTCGATGTAATCAAGACCACCCCGTTTACAGCTTCAGAACCATACAATGCAGCTGCCGAAGCGCCTTTTAGAATAGAGATACTCTCAATATCTTCAGGATTTATATCTGCTAAACCATTGCTTCTAATTCGCTGGTCTGCCCAATAATCATTATTTTTAGCCTCTCCATCGCGAATTGGAACACCATCCAAAACAATAAGCGGTTGGTTCTTCCCTGTGATAGAGTTGATACCACGAATCTGAATATTGATATTTCCGGCTCCTCCCGGAGTAGAAGTGATACGAACACCTGGTGCTTTCCCATACAGGGCATTAGCTACAGTAGCCGAACCTGTCTTAACAAGTGCATCAGACTTAATTACACTCGTAGCATAACCTAAAGCTTTTTTCTCTTTAGACTGACCAAGTGCAGTTACAACAACTTCTCCTAATTGTTCACTGCCTGCGCCTAAAACTACATTAACAGTAGTCAGGCCTGCTACAGAAACTTCTTTTGTAGCAGAACCTACATAAGAAAATATCAAAGTCGCTGATTGATTAGGAACAGAGATAGTATATTTCCCATCAAAATCTGTCGATGTATTTGTTTTAGTTCCTTTAACATTCACATTCGCTCCTGGTATTGGCATCCCTTGCGAATCAGTGACTGTTCCTGTTACTGTAGCTGTTTGAGCCTGAAGATTTTGAACCCCGAACAGGAAAAACAAAAACAGTAATTTTAATACTTTTTGATTCATAGTTTAATTGTCTTTTGAGTTAATAACATGTTAAATTTATGAAT
The DNA here is from genome assembly GCF_027111255.2 of Flavobacterium flavigenum. Lineage (NCBI taxonomy): Bacteria > Pseudomonadati > Bacteroidota > Flavobacteriia > Flavobacteriales > Flavobacteriaceae > Flavobacterium > Flavobacterium flavigenum. The sequence continues at coordinate 1,182,419 of NZ_CP114285.2, forward strand.
CTGATTTGTTAACTAAATCATTATTTCGACAAATGACATCTTTGAAAAGGTGTTGGGCATTTTTTTGCCAAAAAATTCTATTTCACTAATAAAATCCTTACGTTTTACTATTCAGTATTTAATTAATCTTTGTGATTTACCATATTCACAAAATTATTCTAAACAAAACAACCAAAACATTAAATATTTTATTTTGATTTGCATTAAAGCATTACTCTATAACAGTAAAATTCAGCTTCTGTAATTCTGTAGAATTTCCTCCAACCATCACTTCAAAATCTCCAGGCTCTGTAACTCGTTTCATTTCTCTGTTCCAAACAGATAATTCATCTGGTGTAAGGGTAAACTCAACAGTTTTAGTTTCTCCTTTTTTGATGTTAAGCCTTTTGAAACCTTTTAACGTTTTTTGAGGTGTTGTTACAGAGCTATATACATCGTTTATATACAATTGTACCACTTCATCTCCGTCTCTGTCTCCTGTGTTTTTCACATCAACGCGCACTTTCAATTCGCCGTCTTTTTTGATTTCAGTCGAGCTGAGAGTCAAATTCGCATATTCAAACTTCGTATAACTTAATCCGAAACCGAAATTGAATAACGGATTTTCACTCTCTGCCACATATCTGTGTATCGCAGATGGCTTTTGGTTATAATATATAGGTAACTGTCCAACTGATTTCGGAACTGTAATTGGAAGTCTTCCTCCCGGATTGTAATCTCCAAATAAAACATCAGCTACAGCTCTTCCTCCAAATTCTCCCGGAAACCAGCCTTCTAAGACAGCAGGAATATTATCAGCAATCCAGTTGGTAGAAAGTGGGCGACCGTTTAACAAAACACAAACTACCGGAGTTCCTGTTTTTTGAATTGCTTCTATTAATTCCTGTTGCATTCCGTGTAAATTCAAATCAGCAACATCTCGGTTTTCTTCTACCAATTCGTTTGATTCTCCTAAAACTACAATCGCAACATCGGCTTTTTTAGCAGCGTCGATTGCCGGCTGCATGTTTACTTTTTCTAAGTTCCAACGCAAGTGCGCTCTGGCTCCCCAGCCTCCTTCCCACATTTCTATGCGGACTTTATATTTTTTACCTGCTTCAATATTTTTTGGAGTAGTTACGATACTTGTAGCTCCTTTTGTCCAGTTGTCGATAACCAATTGATCGTCAACCCACATTCTGATTCCATCATCAGAACTTAAACCTAACCAGCCATCAAATGATTTGTCTGATTGAATGTAACCTGTCCAGCGAATAGAGAAATCATCTACATTAACACCATCACCAGGCGCCCAGGGCCAGTCAAACTCCAATTGGCTGTCAATACGAGTAAGAGCTGGAGTTCCTTCTAAATTTCTGTTATTAAAATATTCTCCTTTTAATCCGTTTTGAGATCCGTCTGAAGTAAATAAATATTTAGATGGAATTGCCTGTCCTTTTACGATCAGCGGCACACCTTCTTCATAAACCACATTCGCTGTTTTTCCAACTAACTGTTGAACACCTTCAAAAACGGTCATTCCAACACTATTTTTAGGAGCATAACCTCCCATTCTTGAAGCATTTGCATTTGGTCCGATAACTGCAATATTTTTAAGGTCTTTTTTTAGTGGAAGAATATTGTTTTCATTCTTCAATAAAATCATCGATTTTTGAGCCGCTTCTAAAGCAACTGCCTGATTTTCTTTGGTATGAAAACGCTCTTTAATCAGGTTTTTATCTGTAAACGGATTTTCAAATAACCCCAATAAGAATTTCAAACGTAAAACTGCGCCCGCTGCACGGTCGATGTTTTCCATTGTCAATTTCTTTTCATTCACCAATTCAATTACTGTATTTTGCCAAAATTCATTAGAAAAATCGTAAAACTGCATATCAACACCTGCAGAAACTGCTTCTCTGATACTTTCTTTCGGAGAATCGGCAACTTTATGCGTCGTTTGAATGTATTTAATTGCTCCTAAATCGGATACTACTAGCCCTTTAAAACCCCATTCTTTTCTCAAAACATCCGTCAACAACCAATGATTCGCTGCACAAGGAATTCCGTCTAACTCAGAATACGCGCACATAGTTCCCAATGCACCGCCTTTTGTAAACGCTTTTCTAAAAGAAGGCAGATGATCTTCACGAGCTGAACGTTCTCCCACTAAAATCGGAGAAGAATTTCCTCCCGCCTGTGGAATCCCATGAACAGCAAAGTGTTTAGGTTCTGCAATAATCGAACGATCCGATTTTAAATCGTCTCCTTGTAATCCTTTAATGAATGCCAAACCAATTTCACTGTTTAGATAAGCATCTTCACCAAAAGTTTCAGCAACACGTCCCCATCTTGGCTCGCGTCCTAAATCTAAATTTGGACCAAAACCAAAATGAACACCATGAGCACGAGCTTCCATACCAATAACTTTACCCACTTTGTCTAAAACAGAAGTATCCCAGGTTGCTCCAAGTCCAATATTCATTGGGAAAGCGGTACTTCCTTCGTCTAAATATCCGTGAAGCATTTCACACATAATCAGCGCCGGAATTCCCCAGCGGTTTCCTTTGATTACGTTGGTTTGAAGATCGTTGATCATTTTCGCTGAACGCGGATACAAATCATGAATTGCTCCGATTCCTAATTTCCCGATTTTTTCAGCCGATTTACCTTTTGCAAAATCTTCCTTTTCTTTAAAAAAATCTCCTCTGTACATATCCATCTGACGCACTTTTTCTTCAAGTGTCATACGGCTTAACAAGTCTTGTACTCGCTCTTCTACCGGCAGTTTGGCATCCTGATACGGATACTTTTTTTGCGCATGGCTCTGGTTAAAAAAACCAACAGCCATTACAAAAATAATGGCCGTTTTCTTCATTCTTAATTGTAACATAGTGGTGTGTGTTTAGTTTTGAATCACTTTTAGCATTGTTCCATTCACAAAATCATCGTGCGAAATAAAAAAGCTGTTAAGTGTTTTTCCGTTTAGCTCAATCGAATTGATTTTTCCGTCATTATTGATTTGTCTTTCAATTACAATGCTTTCTTTTTTATAATATCTTGGATCTAATTTAATTGTCACTCTATGAAACATTGGCGCTGTAATCGTATAAATTGGATCTCCCGGAGAAATCGGGTAAATTCCCATCATCGCATATACCAACCAGGCCGACATTGTTCCTGTATCATCATTTCCGGGTAACCCTTTTGGTTCATTTTTGAAATATTGTGCAACCAGTTTTTTTACCATTTCCTGACTTTTCCATTCTTCTCCTTTTATATAATTGAATAAATACGGATACGCAATATCCGGCTCGTTTGCCATATCAAATTGTTTGCTGTCAAAAACCTTTTGCAGCTGATCTGAAAAAGGTTTATCACCACCCATAAGTTTGATTAATCCTCTAATATCATGCGGTACCATAAAAGCATATTGCCATGCATTTCCTTCAATGAAACCAACATTTTCCTGAAAATTAGCGCCTGATTCAGGATCAAAAGGTTCATACCATTTTCCGTTAGCTGTTCTTGGCCGGAGTAATTTTAAATCCTTGTCATATAATTTTCGGTAGGATAATGAACGTTTTGTAAAACGCTTATAATCTTCTTTTTCGCCTAAAGCTTTCGCTAAAAGTGAAATCGCATAATCTGAAGTATTGTATTCCAGTGTAGTAGAAACGGGACCGCGATAATTTGTTGATACATATCCTTTTTCGACATATTCTTTAAGTCCCGGACGCAGTGGATTATTTTCCATTTGATCAGCACCTTTTAACATGGCATAGTAGGCTTTGCGAAAATCAAAATCCTGAATTCCTTTTAAGCTGGCATCAACTATCACGATACTTGCGGGATCTCCTACCATGGTAAAAGTTTCAGTTGAATTTAATTCCCATTTTGGCAGCCAGCCATTTTCATCATACATTTCCAACATGCTTTTTATCATATCCGATTGCTGCTTAGGATACACTAAAGAAGTCAACGGATGCATGTTGCGATAGGTATCCCATAATGAAAAAGTGGTATAACGAGTGCCTTCGGTTTTAGCAATCTTGCTTCTTTTTATTACCGGATATTCTCCATTGACATCGTTTAAAGTATTTGGGTGAATTAAAGTATGGTACAATGCCGTGTAAAAAATAGTATTGTCGTCATTTGATCCTCCTTCGACTAAAATCTTCGAAAGTTCTTCATTCCATTCGTTGTAAGTATCTTTATAAACAGCTTCAAACAATTTGTTTCCGGTTTCTTTTTTTAAATTTTCTCTTGCATTTGCAATACTTACGTATGATATTCCAATTTTCACCTCAACTGTTTCCTGTTTATCAAACTTATAGGTAAAATAAGTTCCAATGCTGTCGCCAACAACCGTTTTAATGGTATTATCCATCATTCTGGTTTCTCCGTTGTAGGTCATCCATTGTGCTTCTGTGCCTTGATATTTTGATGGCTTTTTCCAAACACCAAACTTATCTGCGGGTTTAGAAAATTTCGCCACAAAATAAACCGGGTACGCATCATCCGGACTGTTATAACAAAATGATCCAACACTTCGCATTCCTTCAATTTCTGTCGAAGACACCACTTTTACCATCGCGCCTTCTTCATTTGTTAAACCAAGACCAAGATTTAGTAAAACATTCGATTGCCCTTTCGGAAAAGTAAATTTGCTTACACCCACTCTTTTTGATGCCGTAAATTCTGCTTTTACATTGTATTTGTCAATGTCTACACTGTAATATGCTGCTTTTGCCACTTCATTTTTATACGTTGAACCGTATTTTAAATGATTGGTTTCTACAGCTCCCGTTGTTGGCATTAATATTAAAACACCTAATTCAGGACAGCCGACACCGCTTATATTAACCTGACTAAATCCGGTTAAAAAAGTGTTTTCGTTTACATACGGATTCGAAAGCCACTGACTGTCTTTCTCTAATTTATTTTGCTTTCCGGCAACATTAAACGGACTTATACTCGCCATTCCTCTTGGTGCAATTGGTCCTGGAAAAGTGGCTCCGTAGTTGGAAGTTCCAATAAACGGATTGACAAAATCTGCGGGTTCTTTCTGTGCAAAAATAAGGATGCTAAAAAACAGCATATACAAAATACATGCTGTTTTGGATATTATTTTTTTTGATATTGAAAACATACTTTTATCTGTTAAATAGCTTCAATTTTTAAAGTCCAGGCTTCTTTACATGGTAAATTATTTCTTAAGTTTTCCGGAATAACTACTTTAAATCCGTTTCCTTCTTTTGTCCATTTTAAAGAAGTTTTAGAACCTAACATGGTAATTTTTGTTCCTTTTTTAGGGCTGATTGATTTCACAATAATTTCTGCCGGAATTTTATCTTCTCCTTCTTTAGCTAAATAAAAAGCAAATACATTTCCTGCTTTATTTTGTGTAAAACAGATATTTTCTTCTTTGTAAGGTTCGATTGGTTTTGTATTGTAAATCGCTGTGCTATTTACTTTCATCCAGTCTCCATAAGCTTGTAACAGATCATAAGCCCCTTTATCCCATTCTCCTTCCGGACTTGGCGCCACGTTTAATAATAAGTTTCCGCCTTTTGCTACGATATCAATTAACATATGGATACCTTGTCTTCCAGTCATATATTCTGCACCTGGAGAGTAAGACCATCCACCGCCGGCAGGAATACAAGATTCCCAAGGATAGGGCAAAGTTTTAGCCGGAACACGTCCTTCCGGAGTTAAGTAGTTTTGGTTTTTACCGTGAACAGCTCTGTCAACTACAATTAAGCCTGGTTGTTTCTGACGTGCTTTAACCACTAATTCATCCATTTTAGGATCCTGATCTACTACTCTGTGTTTGATGAAACCATTTTTAGCTTCGTTCTCTGTAAACTTCTCATCATAGTATTCTTTGATGTTTACCTGGTCTCTTTTACGAACCCATCCTCCATCTAACCAAAGAATGTCTACTTTTCCGTAGTTGGTTAAGATTTCTAAGATTTGGTTATGCGTAAAATCAACATATTTCTGCCATTTTTCCGGATATAAAGCCGGATCGTAATTTACGTTTCTGTCGAATGGAGGAAAATACGGATCCCAGTAGTTTTCGTTATGCCAGTCTGGTTTTGAGAAATAAGCACCAGTTGAAATTCCTTCACCTCTAAAAGAGTTGAAAATTTCTTTTAAAACATCTGCTTTTGGATTGGTATGAAAAGGAACGTCATTACTAGTGATCTTATAATCAGAATATTTAGTATCGTACATATTGAATCCGTCATGGTGTTTGGTGGTAAAAACCATGTATTTCATTCCCGCATATTTAGCCGCTTTAGCCCATTTTGCAGGATCAAATTTCACCGGATTAAAAGTCTTTCTTAAACCTTCATAATCTGCAATATATTGGTTGTAATTGGCAGGATTGCTCCCTTTTTTACGTTCACACCATCCATAATCTTCCGGGCAGATAGACCAGGATTCTACAATTCCCCATTGACTGTAAGTACCCCAGTGCATTAGCAGACCAAATTTTTTGCCTTGCCATTCGTATAAGTTTTTCAATACCAACGGATCTGTTTCTGGCACGTATCTTTCATCTTCGTAAATAGCCTGTGAAAACATATTTATCGAAAACAAAAGAGCGATTATGAATATTCCTTTTTTCATCTTTAATATAAATTTATATTTATAGTTTTTGTGCTTTGTTTAATAAGTAGTTTTCTCAATTTAGCTTTTCAAGTATAGGTTGATCTGTAAAAGTTAATTCTGTTTTACTATTTTCATTAAACTGCTCCAATACAACAAACTTATTTTCACCTTTTTTCAACCAACAACCTGGTACATACAGCGTTTGTTGCGGCCCTACTTTCCAGTAGCGTCCAAGATTGTGTCCGTTAACAAATACAATTCCTTTTCCCCAATTTGTCATATCAAGAAAAGTATCGGCTGGTTTATCTATGTTTACTGTAGCTTCATATAAAACTGGTCGTTTCGATTTTATCGTTTCATTTTTAAGAACCGGCACTTCATTCATCGGCATTTTATACATTTCCCATCCGCCACTAATTTCAAATTCATTAATGAATATCGGACTAATGATTCCCTTAGTATTATGAACTATTTCGGCACCGTAATTAATGCGTCCCATGTTTTCAACCAGAATTTCTAAATTAGCGTTAAAAGGAATAGTAACATCCAACTCGTAGTTATTAAAAACTCTATTCAATTCTCCCGCGTAAACTCCGTTTATATAAACTGTTGCAAAGTCTCTCAATCCCTCAATTTTTAATTTACCTGAAATGGGCTGCGTAAATCTTTTTCGATACAAAACATATCCATGTCCCTGCCCTAATTTTTCAAATGTTAATGGCTGATCGTTTACAACAGCTTTTTCTTTTTTGATCCAGCTTAAAACATCCATGCTAGATTTGATAAGCTGATTAGGATATTTTGTAACTGGTATTTTCTCTGGAATCGGTGCTAATTTCGTTTTAGAATACTTTTGCATTACTTCACGAATTGCCATGAATTTTGGTGTTGTCCACCCTGCTTCGCTAATTGGTGCATCATAATCATAACTTGTAATATCAGGCTGAATATCCTTTTCTTCATTATAATTTGCTCCAGAAGTAAATCCGAAATTAGTACCACCATGTACCATATAATAATTGAAAGAAACCCCTGCATCAAGATACTTTTTAGTCTGGCTTGCAATTTCCTCAGATCCAATTTTAATAAATGGTTCTGCCCAATGATCTAACCAGCCGGAATAAAACTCTGCAACCATATAAGGCCCCTGTCCTTTATGGAATTTATCAACCTCTTTCTTTAAATTATCGATATTTGATTCTCCATTTGAAGTTGGCAAAACGCCATCAACCATTCCGCCTTCAAACAGCCAAGTACCGTCGGAAGTAAAAAAAGGCTCTTGAAACCCAGTTTGTTTAAGCGTATTGTAAATTGCAGTTTTGTATGCTGTATGATCAGCAGATGTAATATCTGTTCTCTGAGAAACATAAGAACCAAATTCATTTTCAACCTGAACCATAATAATAGGTCCTCCCTGATTAGAAAAATATCCTTTTACCACTGCAGACAACTGCTCCAAATACGTTTTACAAGCTTCTAAAAATGCTTTGTTATTGGTACGAATTACTAAATCCGGATTATTTTGAAGCCACCAGGGGTATCCTCCAAATTCCCATTCACCACAGGCATACGGGCCTGGTCTAAGAATCACATACAATCCTTCACTTTTGGCAATACGTAAAAACTCAGCTAAATCTCTATTTTCTGATTTAAAATCCCATACACCAGGCGCTGTTTCGTGATAATTCCAAAACACATAAGTTGCCACAGTATTCATTCCCATAGCTTTAAGCATTTGCAATCTATGTCTCCAATACTCTTTAGGAATACGGGCATAGTGCATTTCGCCTGAATGTATTTTAACAATTTTCCCGTCTTGCTTAAATTCTCCATTAGATATAGAAAACGCTTTGGTTTGTGCTGTGCCAAAAAATGGCATCAACCCAATCAATAATATCCCGAGCTTAAATAGTATCTTATTCATTTTTTATCTAACTAAATAATTAATCGATTAAAATTTCATCGACAAACAACCAAGAGCTTTCTCCTTTTGGACTTTTCTTTAAGTTACCTGCGATAACTTTTACAAAACGTGCATTTTGTTTTTGGAAATTGATTTTGAAATCTTTTAATTCTGGAACTGCATTTACGGCATAAGGACGAGTAATTTTCCCCACCTGAGTGTAATTAACGCCATCTGTAGAAATCAAGACTTTAATTTGAATTGGGAAATTAACCCCAGCGCCCTGACTTTCTAAAGCTCCAACTTTTACCTGTTCGATGCTTTCTATTTTTTCTAAGTCGATTACCAATTCCATATCGTTAACCAGCCAAGCCTGCCATTGTCCGTCATGGAAATTTTTACTTCCTCTAATCGTGTTTACCATTGTATTGGCATCCCCTTTATAACTCTGATTGTAAGGCGTTAAGTATTTTACTTTTTTAGCAAATCCTTTGTGGAAAACAATAGTATCGGTATAAGTTTTTCCGACTGGTTTGTCATCCTGAAATAAAGAAGCTTTTAAAACAGTAGTTGCTGCTATTTCAATTGGAGCAACATATTTTACAGCGTGGTGATCGATACTTTTATCGCCTAAAACATAACGAATGTCTGGATTTGGAAACTCATTTTTCAATTCGACTTTGATTTGTTTATTTCCTAAATCAGCTGTAGAAGAAGCCGTTACCAAATAAGCACTTTTCGCATAATTGATTCCTAAATAATCGTAACGTTTGAATAAAGAGAATAATCTTGTTGTAAAATCATTCCAATTGCGTTTCTCTTTCGGGCTCCATAAAGTTTCTGATAAAGCAGCCAATCTTGGAAAAATCATGTATTCAGAATCTTTTGGTAATGCTAAATGTTCTGCCCATAAATTTGCCTGTCCACCTAAAACGTGTGCTGCTTCCTGAGGTGTCATGGTTGAAACTACAGGATCAAATTTGTACACTTCGCTTAAAGGATTGTAAGCATCAAAAGCTAAAGGTTCTTCGTTTTGAGGACCTTGGTAGAAGTTGAAATAACAAGGAGATTCCGGAGTCATAATTACATCGTGACCTTGATCTGCTGCTTCGATGCCGCCTTTCATTCCTCTCCAGCTCATAACAGTTGCATCTGGAGCCAAACCTCCTTCTAAGATTTCATCCCAACCGATCACTTTTTTACCTTTTGAATTGATGTATTTTTCCATACGTTTTACAAAATAACTTTGTAATTCGTTGACATCTTTTAATTTCTCGTCTTTGATTCTTTTCTGACAATGCGGACATTTTGCCCAATTGGTTTTCGTCGCTTCATCACCACCAATATGAATATATTTTGAAGGGAAAATCGTGATTACTTCATCAATTACATTTTGCAAAAATTCAAAAGTTGATTCTTTTCCTGCACAATAAATATCCGTTATCGGCCATAGCCCACCTGATGGAACACCAATTCGCTGATTGAAACAGGCCAATTCTGGATATGCTGCAATTGCACTGCTTACGTGTGCCGGCATTTCGATTTCTGGAATTATTTCGATTCCTTTTGTTGAAGCATATTTTACGATTTCTCTTAATTCATCTTGCGTAAAGAATCCGCCGTACGTTCCTTTTTGATCTGCTGTAACCGGAAGCCTTGCATTCCATGATAAGCTTTCCTGATCTACTCTCAACGCACCAACTTCTGTTAATTTTGGATATTTTTTAATTTCAATTCTCCAACCTTGGTCATCAACCAAATGCAAATGCAACACATTCATTTTGTGCATTGCCAGACGATCGATTGTAGCCAGAACATAATTTTTATCGAAGAAATGACGCGATAAATCCAACATTAAACCTCTCCATTTAAAACGAGGTTCGTCTGTAATGGTCAAACTCGGAATTTCCCATTTTGCAGAAGTAATAGCAAATTTACTTTCAATAGCTTCAGGAAGTAATTGTCTAACACTTTCTAAACCATACATAAAACCAACATTTCCTTTCGCAGAAATCACAATGCTTGTCGGATTTACATCCAAAACGTAAGCTTCGTTTTTTAAATTCGGATCTACTTTAAACTGAACAAAATTACTTGCTGGCACTTTAGTTGTTGTTTCGGGTTTCCATCCTGCGGCCACTTCAAATTTAGAAGCCAAAGCATTTGCAGCATCTTTTTGAAAATCTCCGTTTACGACAAACTTGGTATCTTTTGTAAATTCAAAAACACCCGTTTTAATAAAAGTCTGACTCGGTTTCGGAATGATACGAATATCACTTTCTGTGTAAACTTTCTGGGCATGAGCCGAGAAAACTGAAATGATTAGCGTTAATAGGAATAGTAATTTTTTCATTCTTTGTTTTTTGGTTTGTTTCTTGGTGGTTAGTTTTTAAACACATAGAAACATAGTTTTTTGTTGTGTTGAAAAAGGCGTTTCACTTTGCATTAATTCATATAGTAAACGCTTTGTTTGTCATTTCGACGAAGGAGAAATCGCACTAGAAATTCCGCAATAATAATCGACAATCTTTGTGGTTACGAGTGCGATTTCTCCTTTCAGTCGAAATGACAAATAATACGCTATTTATCCCACGACATTTTAAATTTCGCATCTTCCATTCTGTGTCCTTTTTCATCATCAGAAACAGCGTAATTAAAACCAGATCGCAAACTGTAACCTGCATATTCCCCGTTTTTATTCAAAGCAATAAAACCAACTTGCAGGTATTCCATGTCCTTGTGGTTTTTATGTTTGTTATAAATACGTTCTGTAATTTCTTTACAGGCATCGTAAGGTGATTTTCCCTGACGCATTAATTCGACAACCATTGCGCTTCCGGCAGTTCTGATCACGGCTTCTCCCAAACCAGTTGCTGCTGCAGCACCTACTTCGTTATCCAGGAAAAGGCCCGCGCCGATTATTGGGGAGTCACCGACGCGTCCGTGCATTTTCCAGGCCGCACCACTCGTGGTACAACCGCCAGAAAGATTACCTTCCTGGTCTAACATTAGCATGCTTATAGTATCGTGGTTTTCTATATTAATAACTGGTTTGTATTTAGAATCTTCCAGCCATTTTTTCCAGTCTTTTTCAGATTCCGGAGTCAGTAAATTTTCTTCTTTAAAACCTTCGGCTAAAGCAAATTGTAATGCTCCTTGTCCGGCTAACATAACGTGAGGCGTGTTTTGTAATACTCTTTTTGCAACAGAAATTGGGTGTTTAATTCCTTGAAGAAAACAAACCGAACCACAATTACTGTTGTGGTCCATAATACAGGCATCCAGCGTTACTTTTCCTTCGCGATCGGGATACCCTCCATAACCAACACTACGAACAGTCGGGTCTGCTTCAGGAATTTTCAAACCTGCTTCAAGTGCATCTAAGGCTGATTTTCCGGCTTTCATTTGTTTCCAGGTTTCCTGATTGGCTGGTAAACCATGATTCCATGTTGAAATCACAACTGGCTTTTTTACTTTTTTTAAAGGAAATTCCAGTGTTTGTTCAGTCTCCTCTCCGTGATTTTTTGCAAATCCTCTAAATCCTAAAACAGAACTTACAGCTATTGTGCCTAAGGTTGCTTTTTTTATAAAATTTCTTCTGTTTGACATGGTATTTTTACTTTTAAATGAAATCTTCAGAATTATTTTAAACCTGCTTTTGTTTCTTTGATGGTTTTTAAATTACTTTCAGATAAAGCATTTCCGTCGAAGAAAGAAACTCCAATTGCTCCGTTTTCTTTTGCAAGTAAAATAGCTTCTTTCAATTCCTTATCATTTTCAATCCCGGAATATAAATTCCTGTATTGATTTTGGTTTTCTTGTCTTGTAAATCAGCAACTCCCTGTTTTGTAGCATACCCTACCCAGTCAATTTCTTCATCATAAAAACTGTGGTAAATCATTGGATACACCTCATCAATATTCCACTTGTCCCAACGCTGACGAACCATGTGATCTGCCATTTCGGGATAAGGAAAAACAGCCGCAGTTAATTGTTTGTTGTGTTTGTGTGCAATTTCATACGCATCATCAACAACAGCTCTAATGGCATTTAATCTGAAATTTTTCCACTCCATATCAATAGAAGTGTTGTGGCTTTCTTTTGGATTTTTATGATGGATTTTCTCGAATGCTTTTACACATTCATCACAATAGCAAAAGTCGAATTGCGGTAATTCTACATCCTGAACCAGATTGTATTTTGGCAATAAGCTGATTGGCAAAAAGATGTCCGGGAAACGAATATAATCCAAATGTACACTTTCGATTCCTTCAACTTTTGCTAATTCTTCCACTAAATGCAAAACGTGATTTCTGGATTCTTTTCTTGTTGGACAAAGCCATTGGTAATAATCGACATAAGGTCGATTATCGAAGCAGGATTTTCCTTCTTTACTAACCTGATACCAGTCCGGATGCTGTAATGCAACTGAATCTCCGGGTCTGTTCATCGCCATAATCCAGGCGTGCACTTTCAGGCCTTCTTTTGTAGCTAAAGGCACTATTCTTTTTAAAAGTTTTGGATCTGCTCCTGTATTGATTAATACTTCATCGATTCCTCCATCTTTGTATTTTTTAAATTCTTTTGTATAGTCTGCATCAGATTTTTTAGCATCTGCCGTTGTCCAGACCCCGAATTTAAAAGTAGTTTGTGCTTCTTTTTTGCCACATGAAAGAACACTAAGTGACAGTAAAAAAAATAATAGTTTTGTTAGTTTCATACTTAATTTCTTTGTCTTGTTTGACCTGCACTTTGGTACAATTTGTTTAATAACTCCTGTTTATTGTCTAAGCTATATTCCCAAAACATAGCCCCGCCTAATTTTTTCTGTTTAATAAATGCTGTCTTTAAAGCAATTTCTTTGGGAGTTTCATAAGAAATAAAAATATTGTCCTGAGCATTCCATAAATAGGATGCTTTTGCAGCGTCATCATATAATTCCTGAAATTTTCCTGATTTTAATTCCGCTGCAATTTCCCATGATGACACAATAGCACTTCCTGTTAAGGCTGACTGGTATAAACCATTATTTTCCGGCGTTACTTTTTCCCACTTTCTTCCATAAAAAGGAATTCCTAAAATAAGCTTTTTGGCAGGCACACCTGCTTTTAAAAATTTATCTACCGACTCACTAATACTGTTTCCTCCAAATTTTTCTTCTTTTGATGGAAATAAATTAGCATGATGTCCTGTTTGATAAAACCAGCCGTTATAAAAATCGTAGCACATCAGATTTATAAAATCAAGATATTGATGTGCTTTTTTTAAATCAGTATGATTGATATATTCCTGATCTGTTGCTGCTGCAATAGAGACTAAATAATGCTTATTATCTACCTTAGTTTCCATTTCTAATTGTTTCCGCAATTCGCCTAATAGTAAAGTAAAATTTTCTTTGTCTGAAGGTCTGAAAACATTATCCTCTGCGCGCTGCCCGGGAAATTCCCAATCGATATCAATTCCGTCAAAACCATACGTTTTCATTAGTTTAACAGCACTTTTAGCAAATTTTTCTCTTGATTGCGCATAAGCAGCTATATTTGAAAATTGATCTGACCAAACCCAGCCGCCAATAGAATACAATATTTTTAAACCCGGATTTTGCTTTTTAAGCGCCATTACGCTTTCTATTTTCGCTTTATCTGTAGCCAGTTCAAACTGAACATTACCATCAACAATATTGGCAAAAGCATAATTAAGATGAGTCAGCTTGCCCGCATCAATTTTTGTCACATCAAAATTCTCATAGCCCGCAACATATCCAATTATTTTAAAATCCTCTTTGGGTTGATTTTGTTTTCTTTCTAATGAAGAACAAGCAAAAAAAACACTGATAATCAGGACTGAAAAAAGGGATTTAATTGCCATATTATGCTGTTTAAAATGAACCATTACTGATAAATTGTCTAAATTATTTTTACTTTAAAAACTGACCATCTTCTTTTATGGTAAAAGTTTGATTTGAAAAAGGACTTTTTACCATAATATTATATCCCGAAGAATGATTTTCTAAGATAGGTTTTAAAACCTTACCATCGACTTTGATGGTTTCTTTCGTTAAATCCGTTAATGCTTTTGCCCAGACTTTATTGTTTTGATAATATTCTTTTTGAGCCCTGTATAAATTATAAAGCTCCCATTTTACTTTTTCGTCCTGTGGAATTGTAAAAGTGTCTTTTTCCTCCTTCGAAGAAAAATAAACATAGCCCCATTTTTCGGGTTCATGCATATTGATTACTCCCATTGGTGACCAAACCCAGTTGTACTCCGGAAGAAATTTTCCGTCAGCGTCTTTTTTGCGTTCGTATTTACCGTTAACAATTGTATGCTGCCAGTTTACTCTGGAGAAATTAACTCTCCAGAATTTATCTGCCGGCACATTATATTCGTTGTAAGATTTTTTATAAGATGCCCAGGGAATTGCCATTTCTAAAACCCATCCTTCATCAGTATCGTTTGGGTTATTAAGCGTTCCGTTGATTTTTACCGCTGATTTCAGACCCGGAATATTCCAGTCGTTTAAAACAACATTATCATTTTCTCTGTAAGGTTTTGACAAAAACAAATCCCAGGCTGTATTTAAAGCATTAATTTCTAATTCATAATAATTAAAAGTGTCGCCATCAGGATCAATAAAAACTTCAAAGTCGTTATTATAAAAAATAATCGTATCACGTTGTTTTAAATTTGCCCAGACATGCGGCTCCTCAATTTTTGCTAAAATATAAAAATTGGTTTCATCCCAGAGCATTTTAACTTTTGTTGCATATTTTGGTTTAATATTGTTTTCGATATCTTCAAAAAGAGCTGTCCAGTCTGCTTTATTCCAGGAAATATCAGATTCATCTCCATCGATTAGAATCGGATTTGAAGTTTTAGAAGCTACATAAGTTTTAGGCACAATAGTATTTTTCTTCGATTGTGAAAACATAGCAATCGAAGAAAAAACTAAAACAATTGTTAACCATTGATTTTTTAAAAACATGCTTATTTTTTTATAGACTATTATCTTTTGTAAACTGAATCACTTCACTCAGTTTTCCGAAAGCTATTGCTACTGCTGTATCCGCAGCACCATAATAAACGGTTAATTTATCCTCTTCAGTATCATGCAAAGCTGCACAAGGGAAAACTACGTTTGGAACATCTCCAACCATTTCATAAATCTCTGCCGGGCCTAATAAATAAGGCTGCGTTCTGTATTTTACGATATCCGGTGAGTCTACATCTAAAAGTGCTGATCCCATGGCATAACGAAAACCGTTGCAGGTATTGATAACACCGTGGTAAATCATTAACCAGCCTTCGTCAGTAAGAATCGGAATTGGCCCTGCTCCTACTTTTGTACATTGCCATGCGCTGTCTTCAAAAGGAGTTGGTTTCATTACCAATCTGTGTTCTCCCCAATATTTCATATCCGGGCTGTAACTGATCCAGATATCTCCAAAAGGTGTATGTCCGTTATCACTTGGACGACTTAACATCGCATATTTTCCGTTTATTTTCTGTGGAAATAAAACACCGTTTCTGTTGAAAGGTAAAAAGGCATTTTCGCACTGGAAAAATTCTTTGAAATCAAAAGTATAACCAATTCCAATTGTTGGGCCGTTGTAGCCATTACACCAGGTAATCCAATAACGATCTTCAATAAAAACAACACGGGGATCATATTTATAAGCCGATTCTATCATTTCGGTATTTCCGGATTGCATTACGATTGGATCATGATTAATATCCCAATCAATTCCGTTTTTACTGAAACCGGCAAAAATATTCATTTGAACCGCTTTGTTATCACATCTGAAAACACCTGCATAACCATCTCCAAAAGGAACTACTGCACTATTAAAAATACTATTTGATGATGGTATAGCGTATCTGTCAATAATTGGATTTTCAGAATATCTCCACATTACATCATTGCTGTTTTCGGGTCTGTCTTGCCAAGGGATACTGCTCATTTTTTTGTTTTTTATTGTTTGTTTTATTGTAAAGCTTTGTCATTAATTTAAACACATAGAAACATAGTTTTTGAAAACCGCCTAAAGGCGTTTCACTTGTATTAACAAACATAGCTATGTGTTAGAAACTAGTTTCTTTTTGTATTCTTTTATACACATTTAAAACCTATGTTTCTATGTGTTTAATTTTTTTCTCAATCTTGTCATTTCGAGGAACGAGAAATCGCACTAGAAATTCCGCAATCTAAATCGTCAATCTTTGTCGAGTTTCGTGTGCGATTTCTCGTTCCTCGAAATGACAGACTGTATGTCTTATCTAATCTTCTATTTTTCTAACCTTATCTAACCATGTAAATTTCAATATTGTAGTTGTCACTAAAAACACAACCAATGCTGTAATTGCTTTTGGATAATCCCTGATTATGAAGAATATCGGAAGCAAAATCATACTCGACTGCCACACAATTCCAATTGCACAGTTCATCATATCCAGCCAGAAATCATTGTTTTTTTCGAAAGCCTGATCTTCTGCTTTTAATTGTTTATAAACCGGATTCCAGAATCCCCAAGGTCTTACATTGGAATAGAACGATTTTAAAACTTCCATTTCTGTCGGCTTACTTAAATACGTTCCTAAAAGACAACCTAAAATTGAGAATCCGAATATTAACGGGAACAGATAAATAGCCTGCACTTGCGCTAAATCATATAAAAAAGATCCTTCAGTCAAACTTCCTTTGGCCTGACCTAAAGCAAACTGTAAAGAAGCTACAATCAAACCCGCAAACATTCCCCAGAAATAGCCCCAACCATTAAAACGCCACCAAATCCATTTTAAGAAATTCGCTGCTACGTAACCTCCGTATAAAGCACTTGTAATCCATAGCGTTAAAGAGTTGATGGAATCTGCAAAGAATCCCATGAAAACACCTAAACCCACTACAAGAAAAGATGAAATCTGGCTTACTTTAATATAATGTGCATTTGAAGCTACTGGTTTGAAATATTTTTTATAAATATCATTTACAATGTAAGCCGGTCCAGCGTTTACGAATGCTGAGAATCCCGACATAAAAGCGGCTAATAAACCGGCTAAAAGAATTCCTTTAATTCCAACCGGAATGTATAAATTGACCACTTTGGGCATTAATAATTCCAGGTCAGCTCCTGTTAATCCTGTGTTTGCGTTTAATTCAGGCGCTAAGTTTACTAACGCAATTACCACGATTCCGGTAATTAATAAATATCTCGGGATGAATAAAATCAGGTTGGTAAATCCACTCATATAAGCCGCCTCTTTTACTGATTTGGTCGAAAGAACCCTTTGTAAATCATAACTTGGCGTTGGTCCTGCTACACTTGCAAAAAAACCTTTGAACAAGGTCATCCCAATGAAAGCGCCAAACATTTTGTAGCCTTCTGAATCAATTAAATTATTGAATGTCTGAAACTTATCACTCCATTGAGTTTCAAACTGCCATCCAAAAAACACATTCTTCCATTCTTCTGTAATAACCGAATTAATCTGAATATCTGTATAATTAATGAATGCATAACCTGCAATTAAAGCTCCGGCTGTAATCATAATTAAATATTGTACAACTTCTGTTGCAACTACAGAGAACATTCCGCCCTTTACGGTGTAAATGGTTGTTAGAAAAATAATTAATAAGGCATAAGAACGTTCAGATGTCAATAAAATCATATCGCCGTAGTGGAGCGTTAAATCCCACGGAAGAATAATGGTTACAAATTTTCCGATTCCTTCGAAGAAATAAGCAATGAAACCAATTGTTGAGATAATGGCAAAAATGGCTACAATAATATGAGAAGCTTTTCCTGCTTTGTCGCTTCCAAAACGTGTTAGAATCCATTCAGAACCCGTCATTACTTTTGATCTTCTAATCCAGACCGCAAGGAACATCATCACGAAAATCTGGTTCCAAATCGGCCAAAGCCACATGAACATAAAACTTTTTACTCCATATAAAAACAAAACCCCAATCATCCACGAAGTTCCTGAAACATCAAACATTCCTGATCCGTTGCTCAGACCTAAAAAATACCATTTGATTGTTTTTCCGCCAAGGAAATAGTCATCAAGTCCTTTTGATGCTTTTCTTGAAATCCAGATTCCTATTCCTACCGATAGTAGAATATAAGCTATGATGATTGATACGTCAATTATATCCATTAATTTTTATTGTTAATTAGTTTAGTTCTTTTTTTAGTCCTTAGTTATTAGTCCTTAGTTTTTTAGCTTATGGTTTTATTGTTTGTTTTTTATATTTCTTTTGATGACTGATTACTACAAACTGTAAACTATAAACTGAACACTGACTACTTACTTCCCCAGTTTTTATTGGGCTCTGATCCCATTATAAAATGTAAAATTCCGCCTTGCAATATTTCTTTATGTGATATTGCTGTTTTATTGAATGGAACACCATTAAGTGTTGCTGATTGGATATAGAAATTTTTCTCTGAAACATTTTCTGCTTCAATTACAAATGTTTTTCCGCCATCCAGATTTATGGTGGATTTTTCGAAAATTGGGCTTCCAATTTCGTATTCTCCAGAAGCCGGATTCATTGGATATAACCCCATGGAACTGAAAACATACCAGGCCGACATTTGTCCGCAGTCTTCATTACCGCTTAATCCGTTTGGAGTTGTATTGTATTGTGTATCTAAAATATGACGCACCCAATATTGCGTTCTCCATGGCTGATTCGCATGATTAAACATGTAGGCAATGTGGTGGCTTGGCTCATTTCCGTGCGCATATTGCCCAATTAACCCTGAAATATCTGCAGAAACATTGCTTCCTGTGATTTCTGAACTTTCTGTAAATAACTGCTCCAGACGTTTTGTAAACACTTCGTTACTTCCATGAAGTGAAATTAAATGATCTACATCCTGAGGTACAAACCAACTGTGCTGCCATGCATTTCCTTCAGTATAATCAGTATGTTCCCTGTGATTGGAATGTTTCGGATCAAAAGGCTCATTCCATGATTTTCCGTCTTCAGATTTTCCTCTCATGAATCCGCTTTTCGAATCAAATAAATATTCGTATGCCTGAGAACGTTTTAAGAAAAACTGATAATCATCGTTTTTACCCAATGCTTTGGCCATTTGCGCTACACACCAATCATCATAGGCATATTCTAAAGTAATGGTTACGGATTCGTCTAATTTATTGTACGGAATATAACCGTATTTTTTGTAGAAATTTAATCCGCGTTCATCCTGCATCATGGTGGTTTTCATCGCTTCAAATGCTTTTTCGGCATTAAAACCTTTAATGCCTTTTAAATAGGCATCTACAATTACAGGAATGGAGTGATATCCTGTCATGGTATTAGTTTCATTGGCATATAAAGTCCAGACTGGTAATATTTTTTTTGTATCGTAATACGTTAACATAGAGTTCACCATATCTGAAACTTTGTCTGGTGCCAATAAAGTCAGCAAAGGATTTTCGGCTCTAAAAGTATCCCATAGTGATAAGGTAGAATAGGCGGTATACTCTTTTGCTGTAACAATCTGATCATCCTCTTTTCTAAACTGACCGTTTCTATCACTATAGGTTACAGGGGCAACTTGTGTATGATATAATGCAGTATAAAACATCGTTTTTAACGAATCTACTGGTGTTTCAACTTCAATTTTATTTAAAGCAGTATTCCAGATAGAAACTGCCTGAGATTTTGTATTGTCGAATGTTGATTTTTCATCATCTAAATTATCTTTGGCATTAGCCACACTAACAGATGACAAGGCTACTTTTACCACTAATTCATTGGTATTACTGCTTCCGAAAAATAATTGTGCTGCAGTATTTTCTCCGTCTGCTCTGTTTCCTTCGGTAACCTGCTTATCAGCCAATAAAACTGATTCCGTAATTGGTTTTGAAAATTTAGCAACAAAAAATACTTTCTGATTTTTTGCCCAGCCCGTACTAAAACGATATCCGCTTATGGTATGCTCATCCTCAATTGTAATTCCCGTTTTCAGGGCTTTGTCCCAGTTAATGGCAAATCCCAGATCGATTATAACCGATTGTTTATCATTTTTGAAAAATGTGTATTTATGATAAGCGGTTCTTTGTGAAGAAGTTAATTCTACATTGATCTTAGGATCCTCAAGAAAAACCTGGTAAGAACCCGGTGCTGCTTTTTCGTTAACATGAGTGTATTTAGATTTATAAGGTAATTGATCGCGTGATGTTGTTTTGGTAGTTAAGTCAAGTTTTTTATTAGTTGGCATAAATAAGATATCTGCCAAATCTCCAATTCCTGTTCCGCTTAAATGCAAATGACTGAAACCGGAAACAATAGAATCAGAGTAATGATAACCGGAACACCAATCCCAGTTTGAAACACCGTTGTCCGGACTTACCTGCAGCATCCCAAAAGGAACTGTTGCCCCAGGATATGTATGCCCATGACCACCAGTACCTATAAAAGGATTTACGTGGTCCGTAAAAAGTGTTTCGTGATGATGCTTTTTGTTTACATTTATTTTGCAACTTGCAATTAAAATAACAACCAAAAAAAGCAGGGTAAAATTCTTCATATAAAAACAATCTTAATTTAATTTTAAATTTAAACAAATTCAACTTTTTATTAAAAGTAATTTAGACGGACGACATATAAACTAGGATAAACATCAAAAAATCATAAAAACATATCATTATTATGAATTTAAATTCGGGCAAATCTTATCGGTTACCATTGCATTATCACTTCTTTTTTTGGCTTACTTATTTTTTATTTAATACATTTCGGTGGGGAAGCTATTTTAATGATTACCTGTATTCCTTAAAAACAAACTTATTAGGCTTTCCAATTCACATGACATTATGTTATCTGAATATTTTAATTTTCATGCCTTATCTGGTTTATCGAAAAAGATATCTATTGTATGTATTGGCTGTTTTATTAACCATTTTCTTAATGGTGGTTATTAAATTCAATCTTACGTATTTATTAATAACGCATAACGTCTGGCCGGAAGGACCTGAGACTATCGATAAATTAACACTCAATTATACGATAGATATGATGATGGGAGAACTCTATGTTATCACTTTTGTAACAGCAATCAAAATTACATTTGATTTTTTGCAAGAGCAAAAAAGAGTAACCGATCTTGAAAAGTCTCAATTAGAAACCGAATTACTGTTCCTTAAATCTCAAATTTCGCCACACTTTTTTTTCAATACATTGAATAACATTTATTCATTATCAGTAGAAAAATCAAACAAAACACCCAAAATTGTCCTTAAACTTTCTGAACTAATGCGGTATATGCTCTATGATACAAAGGGTAAAAAACAATCTTTAGAAAATGAAATTTTATGCATCCAAAATTACCTTGATCTGGAACGAATCAGGAATGATGAAAGGCTTGAAGTTAACATGTCTGTCTCGGGAGATATTCATGAGAAAGAAATTTCTCCGGTGATTTTACTGACTTTTATTGAAAATTCTTTTAAGCATGGTGTAAATAAAAACACCGGAAAAGTAAAAATTGACATTGATTTTAATGTAAAAGGTGACTATCTGCATTTCAAAATTTCAAATCCTACACCCGAAATTACGCAACATAAAGACAATTTTAACAAGTCAAGTGGTATAGGTTTGGAAAATGTAAAAAAAAGACTTGAATTAGGTTATAATAAAAATGATTATAAACTTTCATTTAAAAATAAAAAGAATATTTTTGTCGTAAAGCTTGTAATTAAAGTCACTTAAAACAAATACTCTCCTTATTAATTTTGCCCGCAAAATTATTTCGCTCGAATAACTAAGATTAAAGAAATGAAAATAAATTGTTTGATTATAGACGATGAGCCATTGGCAATTAATATTATTAAAAATTATTTAGAGCCACTTGAAAATTTTGAGGTAATAAATACTTTCAGTAATCCGATTGAAGGCCTGAATTTTATTAAAAATAATAATGTCGATGTTATTTTTCTGGACATAAACATGCCAGTTCTTGATGGAATTAATTTTATAAAAAGTCTCGAAAATCCTCCGTTAATTGTAATCACAAGTGCTTACAGCCAGTTTGCGATAGAAACTTATGAACTGGACGTTTTAGATTATTTAGTGAAGCCAATTGAGTTTCCTAGATTGATGAAAACATTAAATAAAGTAAGCAAAAGGATTGAGAAAAAAGAGAATGAAACTCAGGACAGCCAGCCGGACAGCCCTTTTATATTCGTTAAAATTGACAAAAAAAGAATGAAGAAAATCTTCTTCAACGAAATTCTGGTAATTGAAAGCCTTAAAGATTATTTAAAAATAAACACTTTAACAGGCAAATACATAATTCACAGTACCTTATCTGATTTTACTGATTTATTACCCGAGAAAAACTTCCTGAGAATACACCGATCATACACAATTGCAATTGATAAAATCGATGCTGTTGAAGGAAATAGTATTGAGATTGAAGGTCTTAGATACGTAATTGGAAGATCTTATATTGATCATGTGAAACAACGAATTTTGAATTCTTCTATATAGTTTAAACGCAAAAAAAATGCAGCCTAACCGGGGCTGCATTTTCACATTGGTAACTAACCAAAATAAACCACGTGAAATAGTTTATTATATTTTAAAAAGATTTTATAATCTAGAAATGATATCGCTTAAATGCTTCGATAGCCGAATAATCTGCTAATCCTAAAGCATGGTATTTTTCTGCTGTCATTCTGTTTCTGTCTTCAACTCTTACCCAAAATTCCCTACTGTCATCTCCCTGAAACATTACGCCGTCTTTTTGAGACTGGTGATAGAAGATAGCATGACGTTTTTTCAGCACCTGATCAGGACTCATTGGAACCGCCATTTCAATTTGGTACGATTCCCATTCATGCCAGGCTCCTCTATACAGCCACACCCAGCAATCATCCATAAAACTTTTATGCTTCAATCGTTTTAAAGCCTCAAACAAACTGTCTAAACAAACTTTATGGGTTCCATGCGGGTCTGCTAAATCTCCTGCGGCATAAATCTGATGTGGTTTTATTCTTTCGATAATATCACACATAATTTCTATATCGGCTTCACCCAGATTATTTTTCTTAACTGTACCTGTTTCATAAAAAGGTAAATCCAAAAAGTTAACATTTGAATCCTGCAAGCCTAAATATCTTGT